>PASX01000058.1 GCA_002713455.1 Fidelibacterota bacterium | reverse complement strand
GATTTTCCAACAGCTTTATGATGAGAAATCTGTACAGGAAGCTTTGCTTCTCTACCAATATTTATTGCTTCTTCTGTGGCTTTAATTAAACCAATTCCTTCTTCCCGCATATGGGTTGCATAAAAACCTCCATTTTTAGCAACTATTGATGCAAGTTTTACAACTTCTTCTGTATTCGAATATGCTCCAGGAATATATTTTAATCCTGTTGACATGCCAAAAGCGCCATCGTCCATTGAAAATTGAACTAGTTTTTGCATCTCTTTTAATTCTTGATTCGAAGCTATTCTATTTTCTGTACCCATAACCTGTTGGCGTATTGTATTATGTCCTATTAATAAAGCTAAGTTTGGACCAATACCTTTGGATTCAGTTTTACTAATAAAATCAGAAATTGGATATGGTGAACTTCCACAATTACCCCCTAGCATTGTTGTTACACCTTGTTGAAGATAGTTTTCTACCGCTGGATGATCCAGACTTTTACGCTCGGAATGAGTATGCATATCAATAAAACCTGGTGCCACTACTAGACCTTTTGCATTAATTACTTTAGTTCCTACAGCATTATCTTTAATTCCAATTTCAACTATTTTACCATTTCTTATATATATATTGGATTTAAATAACCTTGACCCTGTACCATCTGCTATAAAACCATCAGTAATTATTAAATCATATGTTTTTGATGTACAGGTAGTAAAAATAAGTACTAAAAAGAAAAATAAATTTTTTATAATTATTTTAATTTTTTTCTCCATTTAACTATGTAAGGTAATAAAACCATATAAAAACCTGTAATCCACAACACAAAAAGAATAATACCTGAAGGCAAAAAAATCCAAAGTTTTACTTTATCATGAAACCACGAACCATCATGAATCTGTTCAATAAGATCTGATCTTCTATACGCAACTTGTGTTACTTCCCCTGAATGAGTATCAATTTGGATTTCCCATCTATTATTACTTCTTACTTTTACAATTCCTTTTCCTATTCTGACATCTAATCGATCAATATCCTCCCAAGAACTAATTCCAGCTTCTTTTATTGTTTTTGCTATATCGAGTATTTGTTCAAATGAGATTGATGGGTCATTAGAGATTTGGCCAGTAGTAGTTTCTGGTTGAATCCAAACAACATCCTTTTTCAATTGTAAAAAAATCCCGGTTACAATAATTATTAAAACTGGAAGTAATACTATAAATGAACCCCAATAATGGGTTTTCCTTGTCCACTTATTCCAATTGAATTTTTTTACCATCGATAATTTGATTTTTGTTTTAGATCAATTTCTACGTGATGACAATTTTGCAAGTAAACGCAAAATTTCTAAATATAACCATATCAGTGTCACCATAAGTCCAAATGCACCATACCATTCCATATATTTAGGAGCACCACGCTCTGCACCTTCTTCAATGAAATCAAAATCTAAAACCAAATTCAATGCAGCAATTACAACTACTCCAATACTAAATAAAATACCCATATTGGAGTTTGAATGAATTAATGGAACTTCGATGCTAAACCAACTAAGAACCCAGCTAATAAGATACACAAAAGCAATCCCTCCAGTAGCTGCAACTATACCAAGTTTAAAATTTTCTGTCGCTTTAATTAAGCCTGAACTGTAAGCGAGTAAAAGTGCAGCCAAAGTACCAAAAGTAAGCATCACCGCTTGAGTTACTATCCCAGGATACATTGTTTCGAAAAATTTTGATATACCTCCAAGAGCTAATCCTTGTAAAAGTGAATAAATTGGAACAGTAAATTTTGCAAGATGTGGCTTAAAGGCGGTAATTAATGCAACTATAAAACCACCGATCATACCCATAATCATTAATCCACTTGATCTTGGATCTCCAGTTGGAAGATTCCATGTAAATAATGCAGTGCACATTAATAATAATAGTGCAAAACTTGTTTTTTGCACTGTCCCCATTATAGTCATTGTTGTACCAGTGGTTAAGTCAAAACCGCTAAACGTTTTGGCATTTAATGTCGGATTACCAGAACGAAGTGTCAAATGATTATTCATTAAAATTCTCCATATTATCATTAATTGTTTTAATTAATTGTTCTATCGGGATTCTATCCTGTTTCTGTGTATCTCGATGTCTAAGAGTTACTGAATTATCATCAGATGTTTGATGATCTATAGTAATACAAAACGGTGTACCAGCTTCATCTTGGCGATAATAGCGTTTACCAATTGAACCTTGTTGATCATAAATAGTATTAAAATGAGGTTTTAAAATCTCAACAACTTTATGTCCAATTTCTGGTAGACCATCTTTTTTTAACAAAGGACAAACGACTGTAGTTATTGGAGCTATTTTAGGATGTAATTTCATTACAATACGATTATTTTCTTTATCCTCCCAATAGCTATGACTAAGCACTGCTAATAAAATTCGATTTAAACCTGCAGAAGTTTCTATTATATAAGGAAGAAATCTTTCATTTTTTTCTTGATCGAATATTTCCATTTTTTTTCCTGAAAATTCTTCATGTTTTGCTAAATCATAATCAGTACGATTATGAATACCTTCGATTTCGGACCAGCCAAATGGAAATTCAAATTCAATATCCCAAGCTTCTTTTGCGTAATGAGCAAGTTCACTATCGCCATGTTGATGAAAACGTAACTTAGAAGAATTAATTCCAAGTTCTTCATAAAATATCATTCGTTCTTTTTTCCAAGCATTTAATGCATCATCATCATTGCCGGGCTTAACAAAATATTGCATTTCCATTTGTTCAAACTCACGCGTGCGAAAAATAAAATTTCTAGCAACAATTTCATTTCGGAATGCTTTTCCTATTTGTGCAATTCCAAAGGGAATCTTTAATCTCATTGCATTTTGAACTAGTAGGTAATTAACATAAATACCTTGCGCTGTCTCTGGTCTTAAAAAAGCAATATTTGATTCATCTTCAACAGCACCAATATTTGTTTTGAACATTAAATTAAATTGCCGGGGTTCTGTCAGTTTTCCAGTATTTCCACATTTTGGACATTGAACCTCTAGCCAATTTATTTTATCTGTATCATTATCTATTAATTCATCAGAACGGAAGCGAGATTTACATTCTTTACAATCAACCAAAGGATCATTAAAAGCTCCTACATGGCCCGAAGCTTCCCAAATTTTTGGATGCATTAAAATTCCACTATCTATCCCAACAATATTTTCATGTAATTGAGTCATATTGCGCCACCATAATTGTGAAATATTATTTTTTAAAGTGATTCCTAATGGACCATAATCATAAACAGCTCGAAATCCCCCATAAATTTCAGAACTCTGAAAAATAAATCCCCGCCGTTTACATAATGAAACAATTTTATCAATACTCATAATTAATTTACTAATCTCTGTAGATTTATTGATTAATAGTAGTTAAGAAGTTAGGAAAAATATAATCTATTTATAAATAAAGGTGGAATAATGAATTATTACTAAGTTATTACGAATTTAATCGAGATCCTTAAGCTCGCGTTCAATATCATCATTATATTTAATTTTTTTGTTTGAACTATTTTTTATAGCGGATATTTCAGTTTTGCCAATTTTCATATATGTAATAATGATTCCAAGTCCAATTAGAGAAATAAAAACGGGAGCAAGCCAAGCAAAAATATTAAACCCTTCTACAACAGGTGTTGATAACACACGTTCTCCATATTTTTCTGTAAAATAGTTCAAGACTTCAGGCTTGCTTTTTCCTCTACTGACCATACTTGCAATTTGCACTTCCATCTCTTTGTTACCATGATCATAAACTGTACCACTCCAACAGCAAGTCGCCATTAAACTTTTTTCAATATCAATAATCAGTTCGTTTTTTTCATCTGCACTTAGAACAACGAAAAATATACTTATTAAAATTTTTTTTATCATTTCTTTTTAGCTTTTCTTCTTTTTTTCCTTGGTGGAGCAGCCCGTTTTTTGTTGATTATTTCAACAGCCTCTTCTAGTGTAATTTTTTCTGGATCAGCATCTCTAGGTAGGGATGCATTTACTTTTCCATCCGTCATATAAGGTCCATAACGTCCATCTTTTAGAATTAATGATTCACCTGTTTCAGGATGGTCTCCTAAATTACGTAATTCCTGAGGGCCGCTAGAACGTTTTTTAATTAGTTCTAAAGCATCACTTAGTTCTATGGTAAGAGGTGACATATTTGGTGGGATACGACCATTTTTGCCTTTACCTGCTGTGACATATGGTCCAAAACGCCCATAATCAGCTTTCACATCTTCATTAGTTTCAGGATGTAAGCCCAATATCCTAGGAAGATCAATAAGTTTTTGTCCAAGCGCCAGATCAACTTCAGATAAATCTGTACCTTTGGGTATTGCCTTTCTTTTATTAGTTTCTCCTAATTGTACGTAAGGTCCATAGGGGCCACTTTTTAAGAAAATTGTTTCTCCAGAATCTGTGTCAATTCCAAGTTCTTTATCTTCATTTATTTCTTCATTTAATATTTCTAGAGCTTTATCGATATTAATATCACCGAGAAAAATATTTTGTGGAATAGATTTTCTAATTTCACCTTGTTGAATAAATGGTCCATATTGACCAACTCGGATCTCAATTGGCTCGCCATCGTTCTCAAATTGTACTGAGCATGCTTTTCCTATATCAACTTTATCATCAAGCATTGCTTCAAGGCCTGTCTGTCCTTCAGTTCCAAAATAAAAATCTTTCATAAAAGGTGTTGCTTCTTTTTCTCCACGTGAAATCGCATCTAATCCATCTTCCATATTTGCAGTAAACTTGGTATCTACTAGTTCAGTAAAGTGGTTTTCTAATAGTTGCGTTACTGCCACACCAAGGAAAGTTGGGGTAAGTTTTCCACGATCTCTATATACATATGTCCGGTAAACGATAGTATCAATTATATTTGCAAAAGTTGAGGGTCGACCTATTCCTTGGGCTTCTAATTCTTTTACTAAAGAAGCCTCTGTAAATCTTGCAGGTGGTTTTGTAGAATGTTCATCTGAAACAAGTTCACTACATTCTAGATTTTGACCACTTATCATTTCAGGAAGAATAGTTTCTTGATCTTCAGTAACTCCATTTCTTTTATCCGTACTTTCAACATAAGCTGCCATATACCCTGGGAATATAATTTTTTTGCCATTAGCTCTAAATGATGATTGTTGATTTTCTATGGTAATAGAAATTTGTTTTATTTTAGCTGACTTCATTTGAGATGCTAAAGTTCTTTTGCGAATTAGATCATAAAGCTTAGATGCATCTTCATCTATTTTATTTTTTACTTGATCAACTGTAGCAAAATTAATTCCCGCTGGACGAATTGCTTCATGGGCTTCTTGCGCATTTTTCACTTTTGTTTTGTAGACTTTAGGCTGCTCAGGTAAATATTCTTTCCCAAACCTAGATATAATTTCATTTTGAGAGCCTTTAATTCCTTCATCGGAAAGTAAAGTAGAATCAGTTCTCATATATGTAATAAAACCATTCTCATAAAGTCTTTGCGCAGTTCGCATCGTTTTTCTAGCAGAAGAACGTAGTTTTCGAGCTGCTTCTTGCTGGAGCGTTGATGTTGTAAAAGGTGGTTTAGGGTTAGAATTTTTTATTTTTTCTTCAATATCAGAAACTAAAAAAGTCCCTTGTTTTAATTCTTTAACTAATTCATCTGCTTGCGCTTTAGACAATAAAAGGACATTAGAATTTTTTAATTTTCCTGAATCTGGATCAAAATCTTTTCCAGTGGCGATTTTTTTACCATCTAATCGAATTAACGTAGCTGAAAAAGAATTATCATCAATACTAAATGTTGCTTTTAGATCATAATAATTAGCACCATGAAAAGACTGTCTTAGTCTTTCTCTTTGTACAATTATTCTGAGTGCAGCAGACTGAACTCTTCCAGCTGAAAGTGAGACTTGAACAAATTTCATATTCTTTTTTAAACA
The DNA here is from genome assembly GCA_002713455.1 of Fidelibacterota bacterium. Taxonomy (GTDB): domain Bacteria; phylum Fidelibacterota; class Marinisomatia; order Marinisomatales; family TCS55. The sequence goes on along the minus strand of PASX01000058.1, from coordinate 10,729 downwards.
GCTCCAAAGAACACGGGAAACTTTATATCCTACCAGGCGATCAATTATACGACGTGCAGTTCGTGCACTTACCATATCTTTGTCAATTGGTCTAGGAGAGCTCATTCCTTCCGCAACACCTTCTTTAGTAATTTCAGTAAATTGAACACGAGAAATTTTACTATTATCAACCTCACTAGCGATATGCGCAGCGATTGCTTCTCCTTCGCGATCCGGGTCAGTAGCAATTACCACCTGATTAGTTTTATTAGCCAGATCAATTAGTTCTTTAAAAAATGATTTTTTATCTGGCAGGATATCTTCAACAATTGCAAAATTATCATCTATATCAACGCCTAAATCTTTTTTTGGAAGATCTTTTATATGACCAACGGAAGCTAAAACTTCATATTTATCATCTAAATATTTTGATATAGTTTTTGCTTTTGAGGGCGATTCAACAATTATAAGAGGTTTATTATTCATTTGTGTCTAACTAACTAAATACAATTAATTCATTCATTTTCGCGCGCGTATATTAATGTAATTGAAATTATTTTAAAGGTAAAGATTTTATATGACTTAAAATTGAATCTAGCGGAATTTGTTCTTGATCGCTGTTTGATAGATTTTTTATTGTAGCAATATTTTTTGCTAGTTCTTCTTCTCCAATAATAATCACATATTTAGCCCCAAGCTTATTTGCATCTCTCATTTGTGATTTTATCGATCTTCTTAATAGATCAAAACTAGTACGAATATTATTTTGTCTTAATTCTAAGGCTATGTTTATAATTAGTGATCGAGCTGAATCACCAAGCCCAATAACATAAATTTGAGATTTTATTGTTTCATCACTTTTTTGATTTACTAATAATAATCGTTCCATACCAGCAGCAAATCCAATACCAGGAGTAGGTTTGCCACCCAACTGTTCAACTAACCCATCGTAACGGCCGCCTCCACAAATTGCATTCTGAGCACCTAGTAGATTAGAAGTGACCTCGAACGTTGTTCGTGTATAATAATCTAAACCTCTCACTAAATTTGGTGATAATTCAAATTTTATATTTATTTTATCTAAAAGCTCGCAAACTTCATTAAAGTGATCTTTATCATCAGAAGTCCAGTAGTCTGAAATTTGGGGACCATCTTTTAGTAGGGTTTTTTCCTCTAGAGATTTTGTATCTAGTATTCGTAGAGGATTCCTTTTAAATCGCTTTTGACTTGTTTCACTTAATTTGTCAAAATTTGGTTTTAAATATTCTTTAATTGCTGTTCGGAAATTATTTCGACAGTCTTCAGAACCTATCGAATTTAATTCCAAAGTAAGTCCTTCTAATTCGAGAGTATTAAAAATAGACATTGCTAAAGAAATAACTTCAACATCAATCTCAGGAAATTCTGAGCCAAAAACCTCAACCCCAAATTGATGAAATTGCCTATATCGCCCTTTTTGAGGTCTTTCTCTTCTAAAAAGAGAGTCTATATAGTAAAGCTTATTAATTGGATTTAGACCACCAAGATTATTTTGAATAAAAGCTCTTGTAACTGGTGCCGTTAACTCTGGCTTAAGAGTAAGATTTTCACCGCCTTGATCTATCCAAGTATACATTTCCTTAGAAACAATATCGCTTTCTTCACCCACACTATGCAGAAATAATGATGTGTTTTCAAAAGCAGGTGTACGTATTTCAAAGTAATCATAAGTATGCATGGTATTACGAATAGTCGATTCTAGAGTTTGCCACCTAGAAGACTGGTCAGGAAGAATATCCTGCGTTCCTTTAATTGAGCGAATAGGTTCTTTACTCATTTGATGGGATAATATCCTTTATTAACTCTTCTGCTTTTGCTTTAAATGCTTTAGGAATATACAATTTCACAGAGCCACCTGGCATACTCAAAGCATTAATATTGTACGCTGTACTAAAAAAATCTCCTTTTGTATAACAAGGGATCTCATTTTCAATTAAAATATCTTTCGCCATTTCAGCAAATACTGACCCATCATACTTTCCAATTATGATCCAATCTTCTAATGATTCCAATTTATTATCCTGGTTTTAATTTAACGATCAAATAAAGATGGACGACTAAATGTACCGCCTCTTTGCTCAAATCTTAAATCTCGAAGGTTAGGGGATTTAACATTCAATTTTAAATATAATCCTGAAGCATACCCACTTGGAGTCCAATTAAGACTTAATTCCCAACAATGAAGATCACGGTATATTGAAAATGTCTGACTAACTAGATTTTGATTAATTAGATCAAATCGCGCATTATATTGAATTTTCCAAGCTTCAGTAAACTGGATAGTTGAATTTGATGACATCCAGAATGTTTTTTGTGGATTATTTGGATTTGCATTATTGTATGCAAAGCTAAAACTAGCTGATGTTGACCACAGATCTCCTCTAGGGGGTTTATTGCTTCCTATGTTTTGAGTCCCGCTAAACATGTTCGCTAAATTAGCTCCATCTACTCGTTGTTCTACATTTGTTGTATCATCGATCAAGTCTTCTTCCTCAGGCTCGTATGATAATCGTTTCCCAGAGAATCTAAAACCTGTAGAAAAACGTGCATTAATAAGTCTAGGTGATGGTAATCCATTATTTGTTTTAAATGTGTCTATTCTCATATTTTTATCTTTATCATAATCATACCAATCATGTGTCATAGAAAAATCTAAGTTTAATTTTCGGCTTATGTTAGCTCGAATAGACGAATTAAGATTATTCCATTGAAAATTATCAGCAACAAAATTTCTTCCTGTACTCATTCGCCATGAAAAAAGATCTTGTTTTTTTTCACTATCACCATCTACAATTTTTGCTTGAAAAATATTGTTAAGCGATATGTTCATTGATTGATTTTCACCTCGAGGCGTTCCTCCAGCTAAAGTCCCTGAGTAACGATCAAAATAAGCTATTTCTCCATTATCTTGTTTAATGGTTTCATAATAACCAGGATTTTTTCCAAATACTTCTTTGGAAAAATCTGGGCGATATGAATATCCAATAGAGGGAGATAAAACATGTCGAATTGCTTCTGTTTTTCCAAGCTTAACTGGGAATAAACCATAAATTTGTGTATTCATATTAATATTGAAAGAACCTGTCGTGCGGGCAGAAAAACCTTTGACTTCATTTTTATTTATTTGCCCTGTTGTTGAGTCAATAAACCCGCTATAGCTTCTATTAACCCAATCTGATTTTAAGGAAATGCTTGGAGATACATTAAAATACTTAAAAATTTTGGATGACATATTTATTCCGGATGAATGAGAAAATATATAATCAGAAAAAGTTTGTTCTAAGGGATCGTTATTTTCATTTTTTACCCACTGGTAACCTGTTGTCGAATCATCAATTGCATATGCCTCTGATTCAAAATAGTTTTTCAAGTTATTTGTAAATCTAGAGGAATAGTTATAATTAATATTATTATACCATTTTTTCTTTGTTAATTTAGTTGGGAAAAGGGCTCGTTGACTGTGTGAGAATGCAAGTTGAGGCAAGGTATTATTTGTAATATTTATTTGTTGTCCTGCGCGTGAAGGGTTTGAGAAAAAAATAGAATTTTGATCAATTTTCTTTTCAGCCATAAGATCACGCCTGGATGAGAGATTTATACTGAGACTATTCCGTGATTTTGGCCATCTCTTGGAATAAGTTGCATTTGAAACCGCTTGTTGATTCAGCCTTTTTTGTTGTTCAATTCCTGTTCTTCGATTATAATCGCCACTAGAATAATAGCTAGCATTTACTGCAGCAGACTGATTATTTCTTAATTGTTGGCGATGATTCCATCTTACTACATAGTCAGTTTGACGATTTGAACCTAAATTATAAATATCACGGTCTTCTTCAGGAACCGAACCAGAAAATCTCTGTTTAGTTTCTAGATCGAAGCTGCCGGAATAAGCATATCGTTTCGTATAGTTATTTTGAGAACGCAACGTAACTCCATCTCTATCATACAAACTCATTGTAAATTTAGAATCAAAAAAGTCACTTGCTGCCCAATAATATCCTAGACCATTTATATATCCACCCCAACGTGCATCAGTTCCATAAGATGGCATTATCCATCCTGAATGACGATTACCTTTTTGATGCGGAAATAAACCAAAGGGAACACCAAAAATAGGAATATTGGCAATATAAAGAATTATAGGGCGAGCTAGAACCTTATCTTCATTAATCATTTTCATTCTATTCATTTCAAAATGAAAATGCGGATGATCTAAGTCACATGTTGTATAGGCTGCATCATCAATGTAAAAAACACTCATATCTTGGTTTCTTATTTCTTGACCATGGTAATATCCGTCTTCAGCTTGTGTCTTACCTCGAATTACTTTTCCATTCTTTGTTTCTAAATTATATATCATTGTATCTCCAACCATAGGGTCGTCACCTTTTTCAACCATTGTTGGACGAATATTTCCATAAAGTGAATCTCTTTCAGATTGAGGAAGAGCTTTTAATAAATTATTTTTCCAAGCAACATTGATGAAACCAGCTGTAAGGTTAATATTTGTATAATCAATACTTGCATCACCATGAAGATCTGTTGATTCATCAGACATATTGTATTCAATATCTTCAGATTTATATTTGATGGGTCCTTCCATCTGAGTATCAGATGAATCTGGAGTATAAGTTCCTTCAGATCCTCCAGAAATAAATATTGTTTCTAAATCATTATCTTTGAATTTCATTTGAATTGTATCGCCAGATGCCTTGTTATTGCCTTGATAAATTGAATCCTCAAAAATATGATAAAGAGTAGTGGCCATACCCTCAAGTCTCATCGAATCTAATTTGCCATCGACAAAAAACCCATGTAGAGCTGACCCAGTCATATCGTCTGAAAAATTAACAGGGTCACTATAGTTTATACTATCATCATCAATAATCTCAATCCATTCTCTAAATCCATTAATTGGATGAGTAACATGTGCATCACTAGGAATGAATACTTTATCTAATATATCATCATTGTAGGATAAATAAATTTCATTTCCAGCAATAGTTTGTTGATTGTCAATAATTTTAGGATTGATTTTCATAACAGTTTTACCATTTTCTCTATCATAAATAGCTTCACCACATGTAGCTATACGTTCTTCCTCTGTTATTATCACATCACCTCTGGCTGCATATGAAACACCATCTACTTCAGGTAATTCAACATATTCAATGGTATTACTTTTAATGGTCTGTTTATCTTGGACAAGTATCGCATTTCCATTTGCGGATCCACTATCTAATTCAGAAAAATAATGTAGTGTATCAGCTATTAAACTATAGGTTGTATCCCATACATGAGTATTACTGTAGGCGATCATAATATTATTTGGAGAATCAACAAATAGAGAATCACAAGTCAAATTCTGTTCATTTTTAACCATTGACACATTTTCAAAAAGGAACCCTTTTTCGGTTTTCTTATTAAAACGCGCCCAATTACAATTCATTACCATCTCACCTTTTTTAAATTGGACATTGCCTTTAAGGTATTGCATAGATTCACCGTTTATGGTGATATTTTCAAGAACATCAGCTCTTACAAGACGTAATCGATTATCTTGTGCATAGGTGGATACAACCAATAGGATGAAACATAAAATCCTTTTTTGAATCCCATAATGATTTTTATTTAATTGCCGCATTTAATTATATAAAGTCAAAATCTATTTAAAGTGCCCTCGGTGTACTTTTTATATCCTAACGCTTTGGATAAGAAAAAGGTTTCATTATTTCCTTTAGGAAAATAATTCTTAATTACTGGGAGGGGTAAATATTGGCTAATAACCAATGATGATTGTGACATGATTAAATCTTATGCCATTCATAATGCGAAATTTACGCTAATTCTATTCAGTCAATTAACGTAAACTTATATACTGATTTTGGAGATTAATTATGAAAATTAAATGGCAAATTCCTGCAATTATACTTTTATTATTAGTTGCTGGTTGTAGTAGTAAGGATAAAGAAACAATGGATGGTGAATTAATTATTGAAGATTTGAAGGTGGGGGAGGGGAACCCTGTTGAGAAATATAATATTGTTACGGTCAATTATACTGGATGGTTAACTGATGATACGAAATTTGATTCATCCCTTAATCCTGGTCGTTCACCATTTCGATTTACAGTTGGTGGAGGTCAAGTAATAAAAGGTTGGGACGAAGGACTAATTGGGATGAAAACTGGAGGCAAACGAAAGCTTACAATTCCTCCAAGTATGGGTTATGGAAATCGTGACATGGGAGTTATCCCTTCAAATTCAACATTGATCTTTGAGATTGATTTACTAATTATAGAATAATCATTTTTAAAAAAAGATACTAATTCAACGAAAAAAGGATAGTGGATTAGTTGAATTATTTTATCAGCTTTAGTAAAACTTACTTCGCAAAATTTAATATGACAAAAAATAGTAATTGTGATAAATATAAATTAAGCGATACAGTGAAATTGAACTCTAATTTTTTCATTATGTAATAAATTTGAAGTGGTAAAGCCACAAGTGCCCAAGTTATATAATTAGATAGTGGAGCTACATCAGAATTGGAAAAGCTCCACATATCAATCATTGGAGCAACAGGCTCGATGAAAAAATCAAGAAAGATCATCAAAAAAATTGCAATAAGTACTTTATAAAATTTTTGAACTTTCATACTATTTGCAATAGTGCCACAGATTGCTGTAGTTGTAAACCAATTAACTCCAATTAACAATGGAACATTCATTAATTTAATTCCCAATGAATTTCCATATGTATAGGAACCAAAAATAAGTCCTGTGTTAACGCCGATGATTTCTGATAGCATTCCCCAACAGAATACAATAAATAAGAAAAAAATATTATTATTTTTATTATTTTTTAAAAGAATCAAAAAGTATAATATTAAGCATATCGGAATAAATTGAATGAACCACTCCCTATTCCAAAATAGTATTCCAACTGCTCCAAATACTTGAAATGTCCATATTATTAATGATGAATAAGTTGAAAGATTATTTGATTTAAACATTTGATAAGTCTTTGAATTCATTAGCAACAATATTTGCTGACATTAAACATAGTGGTATACCACCACCCGGATGGACGCTTCCACCACAAAAATATAGATTCTTAATTTTACGAGTAAAGTTCGGATGGCGTAAAAATGCAGATAATTTTGAGTTACTAGAAGTTCCATAAAGTGACCCTAAATGTGATTGGGTTATAGTTTCAATTGTCTTAGGCGTATATATATTTTCTTCTTTAATAAACTCTTGGATATTTATATTTAGTGTTTTGTTGATTTTCCGGATGATATTTTTTCTTAATTTTAAAATTATTTCATCCCAATTTTGTTCAAAATTATATGGTGCATTGATCATGACAAACCAATTTTCGCAACCATCCGGAGCGTCCTCAGGCACATCTTTTGAGGTTATATTAATATAAATAGTGGGATCATTAGTTAATTCACCTTTTTTAAAAATTGTTTCAAATTCATTTTGATAATTTTCAGAAAATAAAATATTATGAAGATCAAGTTGTTTGAAAACCTTATTTATTCCCCAATAAAATATTATGGCTGAACTGGAACGCTCCGACTTACTTACTCTGTTTGGCATATCAAAATTTTTCAACAATTTTTTATATGTAAAGAAAATATCCATATTAGAAATGACATAGTCCGATTTAAATTTTTTTCCTTCTGAAAAAACTCCAGTTGTACGATTTCCTTTTGTAATTATTTCATCAACATTTGAGTTTAAATAAATCTTGACGCCATTCTTTTTTAATAATTTTGTAATTGATTTACTTATCTGAACCATACCGCCTTTAGGAATCCATGTACCATAATGAGATTCCAAATGTTGAATTAAAGTCATAATTCCTGGTGTTTCATAAGGATTAGATCCATTATAGGTTGCATATCTATTATAAAGTTGAACAAGATGAGGTTCATTTAAGTAGAGTTGATTAGCCTGATCTAAACTTTTATTAATATCTAAAATTTTTAATGACATTAATCCCCTAAGCACATCTTTTGATAAATAGGTTGAAACTTTATGGAGTGAATTTTGAAGAAAAATTCGTTTTGTAATTTCGTATTTCTTTCTAGAGTTATCTAAATATTTACTTATGATTGAGTTTTTTACACCAAACTTATCATGGACTTCCTTTAAAAATTTATTTTTGTCCGCATACACAGTAAGTCTTTTCCCATCATTCCAAAAGTATTCACAATGCACAGTCTTTTTATCATAGTTAAAAAAGTTTCGAGGATTTTCTCCTAAGATATTGAATAATTCATCGAAAAGATGTGGAAGAGTAAATAATGAGGGACCAGCATCAAATCGATAATCACCTAGATTGAAGGCGTGGATTTTTCCACCAGTATGTGATGCAGATTCAAAAATTTTTACATCATATCCTTTAGCTTTTAACCTTACAGCTGTTGCTAGCCCTGCAATTCCAGACCCCACTATTATAACTTTGTTCATTTTAAGGTTCTAAATATCCTGAATCACTTATGATATGAAACCTAGCGAATAGATCTTCACGATACCATTGTTGTTTTCTAGTTTTATCTATAATTATTTTGTGATCAGCATTTTTATATGCGAAACTATTTATATGTTTTTCGGAATCCCAAATACTAAATGTGGCTTGTTGTATAAATGGTAACTCTCCTATACCTTTGAAATATGTAACACCTTCCGCAGATTCTATTGCATTACTTGCAGATTTTACAGACCTCCAAAAGTGGGTTAACTTACCAAAATGAATTGTTGCTCGAGTCAATACACCGATTTTATTATTTTTTTCTAAATGGTTCTCACCCAATTTTTCAAATGGATTTATTCCATCCCATTGACCTACACTTTTAAAACTTGATAAAAAAATTTTTCTATATGTATTTGTCTTTGATAAAATCAGATTATAATAATCATTTGATTTAAAGTACTTATCAGCAAATAGTTTATTTTCCCATGTTAAAAGGATGGCATAGGTTGAAAAGTCAGGGTACATACTAAAACCTGGACTACTGCCAGTCCCTAACATTTTGTAAAAATTAAGTCCATCTATATTATTAAAATGAGTTTTATATAACCCCATTTGCTTAAAAGCCCACCATTTATTGTTTTTGTAATTAAAAAATATGATACTTGTCATAATTATTTTCTAATAACATGATATATATTTTGTGTTTCTATAATGTCCATTTTTAAAATTTAGTATAAAATCTATTTTGAGCCACTGAGCGGAGTCGAACCGCTGACCTACGCATTACGAATGCGTTGCTCTACCAACTGAGCTACAGTGGCAATTACTATAAATGTAATTTCATTAAACTTTTACTGTTCAATATTATTTTTTACCTGATAATATTTTGCTGTGCGATATGCTCCATATACTTCTCCACCGTAAATTATAATAGCAACTCCAATCCAGAGTGGTGAAAAAATACTATTTTGATTATAGGATTTAATTGCTGAATTGATTGATAGTCCACTTATCATAAAACCGAGAAAACCATCAGGCCCTCTACCAGAATATGCTCTTCCTAATCCTGGAATAAGCATAGATAACCCCGCAGCAAAAATAGGTGATTTATTATTATTTGAAAATTTGGATAAATCTACTGGATCAATCATTCTACCATCGATATGATATTGCCCATTTATTTTAGTATGTGCCTTATATGCGAATGGACTGCATCTAACAATTCTGTCTGAAGTCATAAATAACCCTGCTAGAGAACCATTCTCATGAATTGCTTGAGCACCGTATAAGGAGCAGTTTGGGTGAAATTGGCAATTAACATTTGGATCATTATAAGAAACCCGCTGCCATTTTGTAATAGGATAAATTAATAGTTTTTGAAAAATACTATTTTTTGGAGCATTAAATAATGAATCTGCAGGGTATTGTGCAAAAAGTGGAAAAATGAATAAAAGTGTTTTGATTAAAGACTTCATTACACTCAATTTTAGGGAGGATGAAGCAGATAAATCCAACCAAACTTATATTATTTTTTGCAGTTTTTTTTCTTGCGCAGATATCCGGGCAAGAAAAAACCGTATATATTTTACATACAAATAACACGAATGGAGCTTTGGAAAATTGCTATTGCCCAGATCGTCCGTTTGGTGCAGTAGAAAAACGTTCTGTATATATATCCAATTTTATAGCGAAACATCCAAATACTATTCTAGTTGATGCTGGTGATATTTTTACAATGGCCCACAAGTCATACAAAGATAGCTTGATGGCTGAAGCTTATAAACTTCTTCCATATGATGCTCTATTGTTTGGTGATCAAGAAATAACAATGGATCCTGAAATACTTAATTCCTTAAAAACCCAAATGGGAATTCCTGTTATTGGTACAAACTTTTTAGATGATAGCGTTTTGCCGTCTACAATTATTAAGAGAGATGGAATAAGAATTGCGATTTTAGGAGTGATGGATGAATATGCAATTAAATATTATCCTGAAGAAGTAAAAGAAAAAATCGAGTTATTGGATCCTATTGAATCAATTAAAAATGAAATAGATCGATTAAATAATAAAGCAGATGTTTTTGTTTTATTAAGTCACAATGGAGCAGATCTTGACAAGATCTTTGCTGAAAAATTAAATGGATTAGATGTAATTATTGGTGCACACAGTCAATCTGCAATTGAATCACCAGAAGAAGTAAATGGAACTCTAATCGCACAAGCTG
>PASX01000057.1 GCA_002713455.1 Fidelibacterota bacterium | reverse complement strand
TCTTGCTCCTGTTGCTCTTGCTCCTGTTGCTCTTGCTCCTGCTGCTCTTGCTCCTGCTGCTCTTGCTCCTGCTGCTCTTGCTCCTGCTGCTCTTGCTCCTGTTTATCTTGATCTTGATTTTCCTCTTTTGGAGGATCTGGTTGATACTTTAATAATTCATAATTGTACTTAGCATCTTTATCATTAGGGTTTAATTCTAATGCTTTACGATAATAAGCGATTGCCTCCTCCTTTTTATTAATTTTATAAGAGGTATTTCCGAGATTATAATATGCCTTTGATTTTATCAAATTATTAGAAGATTTTAAACTTTGATCAAAAGCTTTTTCTGCAGAATCAAAATCTCCAAGTTGATACGATGATGCACCTTTACCAAAATGGGCTTCAGGTATAGAACTATTATTAAGGATAACTGATTCGTAGTAATTTTTTGCATCACCAAATTTTTGATTATTATAATAATCTATTCCTTTATCTTGGGATAAAATAATTTCTAAACATAAAAAAAATAAAACTATTGACGTTCTATGCAAAATAATCTTCCTCTTTTTGATTTCTTATTCTTTTTGATGTAGGTAATAATATTCCAATTATCATTATACCAACTGAGAGCATTGCAAAAGATTGAAACCTGTCTTCATATTCTGAATAAATATGAGATTTTAATGTTCTTTTTTCCATTAGATCAATCGCATTTACAATTGACCTAAAACTTGCAGGTCTATTATCAAATCGAACATAAATACCCTTGCCAGCGCTTGCTATATCATTTAATATATTTTCATTTAATATAGATGTAATTAACTTACCAGTAGAATCGCGTTTGTAGTCTCTTAAACCATTATTATCAACAATTGGGATTAAGGATCCCGATGTCGATCCAACACCAACAGTATGTATTACCATTCCTCTATCTGAGGCTTTATTTGCTAGATCAATAGCCTTACCTTCATGATCCTCACCATCAGTTACTAAAACTAATACTTTATATTTTGAATCATCTTCAGTAAACGCTGATAGACCTGTTTCTAAAGCTGAACTAAGAGCTGTGCCTTGAGTAGGAATCATATTTGTATCTATTTGATCAAGAAAAAGTTTTGCAGCTTCATAGTCAGTTGTTAATGGTAAGTACATATGGCTTGAGCCAGCAAAAACAATAATAGCTATTCTATCGCCTTTTAACTGACGAATCATCTGCGATATTTCAAATTTGGCTTTACCTAAACGATTTGGCTTTATATCTTCAGCATTCATACTTGTTGATACATCAATCGCAAAAACAAGATCAATACCTTTTCTATCTAACGGTGCTAAGCGCGTACCTATTTGTGGGCCTGATGAAGCAAAAATTAAAAATAAAATAGATAGAAAAAACAATCGCTGTTTCAATCTATATCTATTAGCGTCTATGTGATTTAATAGCTTAGCTCTTAAAGATTTATTAGTATTAGCTAATAGTTTGTTTTTTTTATTTTTCATAAATAGAAAAAACCAAATAAATAATAAAGGAAAATAAAAGTATAAGATAAATGGATAACGAAATTCAATCATAACTGTTTTCTAAATATAGTTCTATCAATTGTATGGCCACCTAAACCAATAATCATTGCTGGAATTAATAACCATCCAAAAAGTTCTTTATATCTTGTGAATTCCTTTATTTCAATCTCAGTTCTTTCAAGTTCATCTATAGTTTTATAAACATCTTCAAGTCCAACTACATTTGTAGCTCTAAAATACTTTCCATTAGTTCTATTTGCGATAGATTTTAAAGTTACTTCATCAATCTCATTTCGTATATAACCTCTACCTGGGATAAAGGATACATCTTGATTTGTACCAGCTCCAATTGTATAAATTTTTATATCAAAATTTGAAGCTAGGTCAGCAGAAGTAAGAGGGTCTAATTCGCCTGCATTATTACTTCCATCTGACAAAAGTATCATTACTTTTGATTTTGCATCGCTATTTCTTAGACGGTTTGTTGCATTTGCTATTGCCATACCTATAGCAGTTCCATCATAAGATTGTTCCGCAACTTGGATATCGTCCATAAGAGCTAAAAGTACTTCTTTGTCAATTGTTAAAGGGCACTGAATAAATGATTCACCAGCAAAAACTAAAATACCAATACGATCTGATTTTCTTGCATTAATAAAATCTTTAGCTGTTTTTTTAACTGCTTCTAATCTGTTTGGAGTAAAATCTGTAGCCAGCATTGATGAACTAATATCCATAACTAATACAATATCAACAACATCTACATTAGTTTCCTGTATTGAATCAATTATTTGTGGCCTAGCAAGACCTAGGATAATTAGAAAAATTGTTAAATATTGAACTAGCAGTAAACTTTTAGCAATTATTCTACCTTTAAATTTCATTCTTTTAGAAAATAATTTTTTAGACGAAATTTGAAAAGTACCTTCATGCACAGAAGAATATCTTCTATGCCAAATATAGAGCACAGGAATAAGAATTAATCCTAATAGGAATAATGGATTACCAAATGTAAACATATAAATTTATTTTTTTATAATATCAACGTTGCTATAAATATTATGTTTCAATTTTTTCAAACAATTACTATATAGCAAAAAAGGGATCATAACGACCCCTCATTTTAAGATTATTAGTTATGGTCCTTTTTAATCGTCATTTTTTTCATTAATGCCAGCATCTTTATCAACTTTATCTTTGGCATCATTTATTTCATCTTTAACACCATCGACTGCTCCCTTAAATTCTCTTATACCTTGCCCTAATCCACGTGCTAACTCAGGAAGCTTTTTTGCGCCAAACAATAAAAGGATCACGATTGCGATAACTACCATTTCCCAACCTCCTGGCATAGCAGCATATGTAAAATCTCTAAGAATCATAGTGTTTTCCTTTTAATAAATTAATTTGATTAATAACAATATATTATAGTTACCTGAAATAGCGTAGAAAATAATAGGAAGTAGCAAAACCAATTATACTTGTAAAATTAAAGGTTACCTTTAATCCAAATTTGAAAACAAACATAATGAAATCTAATGATACAGGCTCACCTCTGTATCCTCCCAATGAAAAATCAACGCTCTTTAAAAAAAAATCTTTAACAACACTTTCTGGTAATAACCATCCTAATAACTCGCCTAGCAATGTTCCAATAAATGTTCCAAAAAATAAAATTAATACAATAATGCTGATTGACCTTTTTTTCATAACTAATCTCCGGGTTTTTCAGATTTTATTTGCGATTCCCCAGATAATCTATCGTGGTTTAACATCCATTGAATAATTGACCATGAAATGTATATAGACATTAAAGGAAAAAGAACTAAACCTTTAAAAAATACTAATGTAAATAAAGCAATAAAAATTCCAAATAATCGTAAATTATTCGATCTTCCTTTTTTTAAACTTAATAGTGGAAATTTAGAAAATCGCACTGGACTAATTTCTAAAAAACTTAAAATAATGATTAGAAATATAGCTAAACGTGGATCTCCCATATCTCCGTATAATTGATAATTAAATAACATAAAACTAATTATAGTTATTGCTGACAAAGGTGTAGTTAATCCAATGAAATAAGGTTTTGGATTTTCATCAGATATAATATTGAATTTTGCTAACCGTATAGTTCCAAACAATAAAGGAATAAAACTAATTATTACTTTTAGCAAACTTGGTAGACCGTCTACATAAATGCTATAAACTAAAACTGATGGGACAGCACAAAATGATATGGTATCAGCTAAAGAATCAAATTCAGTTCCAAATCGCGAAGATAGACCCATAAGACGAGCTAGCTTACCATCAATTACATCAAATAATATAGCTACCATCATCACCCAGCCTGCTTTTATTGGCTCATCATTAAGAATAAGAGTGATTGCAAGAAAACCCAAAAACATATTAAAAACTGTTGCCAGATTTGGTATAAATGATCTTTTTAGACTTTTTGACTTTTTATTATTTTTTATATTCATAAATTTCCAATAATTGTTTCTCCACCAGTTACTTTTTGACCAAGCTTAACCTGAATGTTATATTTTTTTGGCATTAGCAAATCTGTACGACTACCAAAGCGTATAAAACCAAGCCTTTCTCCTTTTTTCATTTTAGAATCAGTGTTTGCATAACATAAAATTCTTCTAGCAATTAAACCAGCTATTTGTTTTACCTTAATTTTACCTGAATCATTTTTAAAAATTGTAATAACCTGTTCATTTAAATCGGAGGCGTCATGGTCAAATGCAGCAAGAAACTTACCTGACTTTCTTTCTTTTGATTCAACAATTCCATTAACAGGTACACGATTTACATGGACATTAAATACATTTAAAAAGATTGAAACTAATATAGCAGATTCACCAACATCCGAATCATCAACTTCTGTAATTTTTACAATCTTACCATCTGCTGGAGAAATAACTGTTCCCTTATCATTTGGAACTACACGAACAGGATCTCTAAAAAAATTAAGACTAAATAAAAATAATAATCCTAATATTGAATACAGAATAATTAAAATGTTATTATTCGAAGCATGTGCATATATACCAATGGGAAATGTTATCAATAATAATGGTATTAAAATAATTCTTCCTTCTTTTGCAATCATTTATATTTTCCTAAAGTTAATATGCGATTATAATATCTACCATCTCTCCAAATTTTTAACTTTAACTTATCACCAGGTCTAAAATCATTTATATCTATAATTTCAAGAATATCATCTAAACTACTCACTTTTTCATTTTCTACTGTAATAATTACATCACGTAATTCAAGCCTAGCTTTTCCTGCTGGACTATCTTTCATAATACTTGTAATAATTACACCTTCAATAATGGGTATATCTAAATAACGTGCAGTTCTTCGATCCAAAGATTGGACAGTAAGTCCAGTTGTAAAATCACGTACAATTCTACCTTTAGATTTTAATTCTTCTGCAATTCTCCGTGCTCTATTTATAGGAATTGCAAAACCTATACCAATTGAGCCTTGCCTAGATGAATCACCTGTATAAATGAATGTATTAATACCAATTAATTCACCCCTCGAGTTAACTAGTGGACCACCGCTATTTCCTGGATTTATTGCAGCATCAGTCTGAATCATTGATTGGAATACTTTACCATTTTGTAAACCAAAATCTAAATCTTTTCCACTTATAATACCTATCGTTGCTGTTGGTTCTTGATTTACATCAAATAAACCAAAAGGATTGCCAAGAGCAATAACCCATTCGCCAATAATTAAATTATCGGAGTTACCCATTTTAACATAAGGAAAATTTTTACCATCTAATTTTAGTAATGCTAAATCTGTCAGCTCATCAACTCCAACTATATCAGCGTCGTATTGTTTTCCACCTTTAAGAGTTACAATTATTTTAGAAGCATTTTCTACTACATGGTCATTGGTAAGAACATAGCCATCCGGACTGATGACTATACCAGAACCTGAACCTTTTACCTCTCTTTGCCTAATCTCAGGAGGAAAAAAATATTCAAACCATGGGTCTCTTTGAAAAGGACTAATTGTATATCGCTGGACTTGAGTAACATTAATACTAGCTACAGCTGGACTTACTTTTTCAATTGCGACTGTAATTGCATTCTGTCTTGAATTATCAACTGTAATTTGAGTAAAAACAACACTAATTGATAAAAGATAAAATAATTTATTAGGTTTTATCATAATCTATCTGACATAATACAAGTCCATGAGGCGGTGCTTTAAAAATGTGAACATTTTTTTGAGGGTTATTAAACAAATAGATGAAATCTTCCATTTTATAATTTCCTCGAGCTATTTCTATCATAGTTCCTACTAAATATCTAATCATATGATGTAAAAATCTATTAGCAATTATACTATAATTTACTAATTGATTTTCTGCTTTCCATATTGATTCATAAACAATACACCTATGGTGCTCTAAATCTTCATTGTTTTTACTAAATGAAGTAAAGTCATGTTCACCAATGAGAATATCTGCAGCATCATTAAGAATTGTTATATCAACTGGTTCAACAATCCAAGTGTAAGTTCTATCTAAAATAAAACCATCTGTTCTAATTCGATAATTATAATGTCTTCTAATCGCTGAAAATCTAGCATGAAAATCCATACTTACTTGTTCGCAACTCATAATTCTAATATCGTCAGATAAATTTCCGTTTATTGCATCTTTTAAATGAAGCGAATCCAAAGATGTCTCTAAATCAAAATGTGCTACTTGACCAGTTGCGTGGACACCTGTATCAGTTCTACCAGCACCATGAATACGAACATTCTTTGATTTATTAATTTTACTTAAAGCTAACTCTATTTCACCTTGAATTGTTCTACCATTTTTTTGAGTTTGCCAACCATTAAAAGCTAACCCATCATACTGAACTATGACTTTATAACGCTTCAATTTTTTGAATTATCCAAAAAAAAGATATAATAATAAAAATTTGAATAAGGTGAATAAATTTTAATCTACTAGGAAAAGTAACACCTCTTGGAAATTTTGATCCATATCCTCTTAATTTCATTGCTAAAGCAATATCATCTGCCCAATGAAGATGTAAAAGCAATATGTTAGGAAGGTTTTTCGCAGCAAAAATCAATTTATCTATGTGGGATCTGTTATTGTCAATACCTAATGATTTTCGTGTAGAAAACATTGATGACCAATTTGATTGAACTGTAGGATAGAATCTTTGTGTCATACTTAAAAAAACAAAAATATCTTCAGGCCACTCCCAATGTATATTTGTTTTAGACCACAAAGTTCGAAAGTGATTAATAATATTATTAACGTATTTAGATTCCAGAAATATTGTCATGGCACCAACCATTACAATAAGTTTAATAAATCCAAAAAAAGCTTCATTAATTATTTGAATGAATGAATTGCTAGTTAATAACAAGGAAAAAACGACATAAAAAAAAAGCATCAATGGAAAATAGTATAATAATGGTTTCAAACCTTTAATAATTGAGTCAATCGATTTTAAATAAAATAATATTGTTATAAAAAAAATGAGAAAGTGAATTATCCATCCAACGTAGTTACTAGTTAAAATCATAGAAATTGAAAATGAAAGAAAATAAATCAAATTAACAAATGGATCTTTAAACATAATTTTATATAGAAAAAATAATTGAATAGCCTATCATGCCATTTTGAACATTGAAGTAAGGCTCCATATATGCCTTATCTTTAATGGATAGACGCTTAAGGTACATTGCATCAATAGAGGAAATAACATGATTCATTATTAATGCGCCAAAACCAAATGTTGCAGCTAATTTCATTTGGTCAGAGAGTATCCTACTTTTCTCAAAAGTTTTTCTATTATAATCAAAATCCCAATCCCAACTCCATTTTTTATCTTCTGGATAAAGATCATCTACTTCTCTGTTTCTTAGATGTTCATTATTGTAATCATTAATTGAATCGTAATTCCCAATATCAACCCAATACTTATGATTTTTTCCTGATGAAGATAAGGCTGCATGATTAGAGGCAAATGATATATAATTCTTTTTCAAGATATTCGAATAAGTAGTTGTTCCTAATATTGTTAATATAAGACCTGATTCAACATAATTATAATATCTTGCTCGTTTTGAAAAACTAAGTGATTTCTGACCCCATCCAGGAATTATCAGTGATTTAATTATAGGATCTAATTGATTCGAATTTTTATCCTGACAAATAGAAAAGTTTATCAGCAATAAAAAAGTAAATAATATTGTTATTGACGTCTTAATAATAAGAACCCCTGAATTAACATAAAAATGAAACAGATTTTAGCAAAAATACTACCATATTTTGCATAAAATGTTAATCCTTTATTTAATAATATTTTTCCTTGAAAAACTGACTGTTGATTAAATCCTATTTTTTCTATTGTATTTCCAATAGGATCAATTATACCAGAAATACCAGTATTTGCACTTCTAACAATACCCGTTCTTAATTCTATTGCTCTTAATCTAGCTAATTCAAAATGTTGTCTTACGCCAGAAGAATTTTGCAGCCATGCGTCATTAGCCTGAATAGTAAGAAATCGAGCTCCTTTATTTATAAAACCTTTTGCTATTTTTTGATGGCTTGATTCATAACATATCATATTACTAAAATAAATGGAATCAAGAGGAAATACTGTATATTCAGAACCTTTTGTGAAGTTTGCTTGCCCAAAATTTAATTTTTTTAGCATAGTAAATTTTTCCGAAAAGGGTATATACTCTGCAAAAGGCACTAAAAATAATTTATGATACATACTATTTCCATTTAAACCAAAATAAATAGATCCATTATAGACTTTTCGACCTGTCGAATCTCTGGAAAAATCTACGGTACCTATAATTAGAGGTATGGACGATTCAAATACTTGATTTTGATACTTATTCTTTATAGATGAAACTCTAACATAAGCAGGAAGCGCAGCTTCCGGCCAAACAACGAGTTCAGGGCTCAAATTATATGCTTCTGTATTTAATGAATCCATTATATCATATAAAGTATTTCTGTATGATGGCTCCCATTTTTGATTTGGATTAATATTAGGTTGAATTGCAGCTACTTTTCTATAATCCCAAATCTGATTATTTAAAAAATTGATTCTGATAGAACCAAAAATCAACGGAATTAAAATTGTCATTAAAAGAAAAAAAATATTTTTCTTATTTATATAATAAGATGAGATGATTCTATATAATAATATGTTAAAAATTATTATAATAAAACCGACACCTTCTGAGCCGGTAAAATCAATAATTTGAAGCATAGGTAAAAATTTTGTTTGAGTGATTGCTAAATTGGCCCAAGGAAATCCTAGAGGACCAAAACTTCGTATCCACTCCATTGAAACCCATAAGAATGGAATGCTAACTAATCCTAAGCCTGCTTGTTTATTTTCAATCCAAGATACCAAAAAGCCTAAGATAGCAATAAAAAATGATAAATAAAGTAGTGCGCCAATTAGAGATAAAGTAGCTGCCATAAGTGATGCACCTGAATTTAGACCCATCCAATGAAAAGCAATTAGATATGAAATAATTCCCAACAAAAATGTTAGTTTTGATGATTCCCATGGTTTTTGAGTTAGCCATATGTGAATAATAGGAATAAACGCAAACCAAATAGTTAATCCAGGAATTGGTGGATATGATAGCCCAATTAAAATACTTGAAAAGAGAACTAATTGAATATTTGAAAAAGATATTTTTTTAATTAACATCAATTTTGGTCTAAATAATGTTGTAAAAAAATAGCAGCAGCAGTTTCATCAATTCTATCTTTATTATGTCCAGTTTTAACTTTTTGGGCAATTAAAGACTTTTTTGCGCTAACAGTACTCAACCTCTCATCTTGCATATCAACAGGAATATCTAAATTATTTTTTATAAATTCAGAGAATTCAAGAACTAAATTAGTCTGATTAGATTTATCACCTTTCATATTCAAAGGTAAGCCTAAAACAATTTTTTCTATTTCCTCATCTAGAATAATGTTTTTTATTTTAATTAATAAATTTTGATAATTTGAATAAGAAATAGTTTTATAAGGTTTAGCAATAATATGCATAGGGTCTGAAAGAGCTAAACCAACTCTTTTATCACCAAAATCAATGGCAAGTAATCTGCCCAAAACTTATAATTTATCTTATAAACTAATGTTTAGCGCGCTCAACTGAATCAATACTATTAACCTTTGAAACATTACGAACAATACGATCAAATTCTTTCAAATTTTTAACTTGAATTATAAGTATTGCGGTGGCGACTGTGTCTTTAACTTTTATATCAACCGAAGTCATATTTACATTTAATTTTGCTATAGTTTCGGTCATATCTTTAACTAAACCTTTTCTGTCCTGACCAACTACTTTCATACGAACATTAAAAAGGTCTTTTTTCCCTACTTCCCAATCAACTGGAACAATCCTATCAGATTCTTCATCAATCAATGGTAAACTTTTACAATCAACTCTATGCACAGTCATTCCACGACCACGTGTTATGAATCCAACCATGTTATCACCAGGAATAGGATTACAACATTTACCAAAATTAGCCATAATGTTCGAAATACCTTCAAGCTTGATATTTTTATTTTCAGTTTTTTTAAATGACAAAAAACGTGGAGGATCATCTTTTTTTATATCTTCATTATTTGGGGAAATTTTATCTAGAATATTTCTAATAGATATTTCACCTTTACCAATAGCTTCAATTAATTGGATTTCACCACCAAAACCAAATCTAGAATATGACGATTTTATTTTATCCAATTGATTCAATATTTTTAATCTTCTTAGACCTTTATTTAAAATTTCATTTCCTATTTTAACACTCTCTTCACGCTCTTTTTTATTTAAGAATCTTCTTATTTGACTTCGAGCCTTGGAAGTAACAGCAAACTTTAACCAACTATAGTTTGGACTTTGAGAATCACTAGAAAGAATTTCAATTGTATCTCCATTCTTGAGTGCAGTATTCAGTGGAACTGTCTTATAATTTATTTTGGCACCAAGACATGTGTGGCCAACTTCTGTATGAACATGGTATGCGAAATCTATTGGGGTTGATTTTACAGGTAATTGAATCAAATCACCTTTAGGCGTAAAAACAAAAATTTCATCATTAAAAAGATCAATTTTAAGTAAGTGCATAAACTCTTTTGGGTCATTCTCTTCACTTTGCAGTATTTCTAATAAATCTCGAAGCCATTTTACATGGCCATCAATACTTTCAGAATGAACATTATCGCTTTTATATCTCCAATGTGCTGCTATACCAATCTCGGCTGTTTGTTCCATATCCTTTGTCCTTATTTGAATTTCTACCATCTTGCCTTTAGGGCCAATGACGGTTGAATGAATTGATTGATATCCATTGCTTTTAGGCATAGCTATAAAATCTTTAAATCTATCTTGGATAGGTTTGTAAATCTGATGCAATACACCTAAGGCTAAATAACATTCTTCAACTTTATCAACAATCAGCCGAACTGCTAAAACATCATAAATTTCTTCGAACGGTTTTCCTCTCTCAACCATTTTACCATATATAGAAGACCTTGACTTAGGTCTTCCATACAATAATGGCTTTATATTATAATTTGATAATTCGTCTTGGAGTGACTTAGTAATTAAATTAATATGTTTTATCCTCTCCTTATTAGAAGATTTTAGTTTAACATCAATATCTTTATATGCCTTTGGATTTAAAGTCTTTAAAATAAGATCGTCTAACTTCCACTTTACTTGGGCCATTCCTAATCTGTGAGCTAGAGGGACATAAACATCTCTTGTTTCAATTGCTATACGATGTTGCTTAATCCTTGATAAATGTTTTATAGTTGACATATTATGCAATCTATCTGCGAACTTAATTATAATTACTCTAAGATCCTTAGCTACTGAAATAAGCATTTTCATAAAATTTCCAGCTTGCTTTGCTTTTCTACTAGAAAAAGAAATTCCTCCAAGCTTACTAACTCCATTCACCAAACTAGCAACATCTTTTCCAAATTCTTGCTCTATTTCATCTAAGGTAGTATCAGTATCCTCAATTGTATCATGTAACATGCCACCAATAATTGTAATATGATCCATATTCCAGGATGCCAGTATTTTTGCGACTTCTAAGCAATGGGAATGAAAATAAGAAGCACCAGACTTTCGTTTTTGACCATCATGCTTTCTAACCCCAAATTCATATGCTTTCCATAAATTAATTTTTAAATCTTCATCAGTCATTTGTTCATGATGTGTAATGTTGTTCACTAACTCCATAAAACTTTTAGGATACTCACCAACAAGAAAAGGTGCAAATTTTGAGATTGGATTAATCATTAGAATACAGGATCTTCTTCCACGCTTGCATAAGCAGACATATTTTCAAAACGGGCAAATCGATCAATAAATGTAGCTTCTAATTTACCTGTTGGACCATTCCGCTGTTTTGCAACAATTATTTCTGCCTTACCTCTGTCTTCATCTTCTTGAGTATATACCCAAGGACGATATAAGAAAATAACTACATCAGCATCCTGTTCAATTGCTCCAGATTCCCTTAAATCTGATAATTGTGGACGTCTATCACTTCTATTTTCGACAGCTCTTGATAACTGTGAAAGTGCCAAAATTGGTACCTCAATTTCTTTAGCTAAGTTCTTTAGTGATCTTGAAATTTGTGAAATTTCTTGTTGACGACTTTCGACACCTTTAGGACCTGTCATTAGTTGCAGATAATCAACAATAATTAAACCTATATCTTTTTCAGCCTTTAAACGTCTCGCTTTTGCTCTTACTTCAAGTACTGACATTCCTGCCGTGTCATCAAGAAAGATGGGAGCTTCAGCCAATTGCCCTACAGCTAAACTTAAATTTTTCCATTGATTTTTTGGAAGTTTTCCAGTTCTAACAAGATGACTATCAACGCGTCCCTCAGCACATAAAAGTCTCATAGCTAATTGATGATTAGCCATTTCAAGACTAAACATACCAATCCCTGTTTTGTCTGTAACTGCTGCATTTCTTGCCATAGAAAGTGCTAAAGCAGTTTTTCCCATTCCAGGTCTTCCGGCAACAATAATTAATTCACCCTTTTGGAAACCTGATGTTATATCATCTAGATCCATTAAACCTGAGGCAACACCTGTAACACTTCCAGGCTTTGATGCAATTTGATCCATTTCATCAAAAGATTTTTGGAGGATTGGTTTAATATGATCAAACCCTTCTCCACGAAGTCGTTTCTCAGTTATATTAAATATTTTAGATTCTGCATCATCTAAAATGTCACCAACAACTTGACTGTCATCAAATGCATTCTTTGAAACTTCGTTAGATACTTCAATTAGTTTACGTAAGATATACTTTTCTAAAACAATTTTAGCATAGTGTTCTACATTTGCAGTTGTAGGCACTGAATTCGATAAACTAGTTATAAAATATGCTCCACCTACACTTTTTAATTTTTTTTCTTTTTTTAATTCTTCGACAACAGAAACCGCATCTATTGGCTCACCATTTTCAAAAAGATTTAGCATACATGAAAATATTTTTACATGATTATCTATATAAAAATAATCAGCAGAAGGAAGCCATTGTAAAGTTTTACTCACAGCTTCCTTAGAAATAAGCATAGATCCCAAGACAGCTTCTTCAGCTTCTCTAGATTGTGGTTGTTTTTCTAAGTTTGATTTACTTGTTGCCATCAATTATGATTCTATAATGGATTTGATCCATTTAAAATCCTTCCATGCTTGAGGTTTCCAATTAGGATTTCTTAATAGTGCAGCAGGATGATATGTTACTATAAGCGGAATATCATAATAATTATGTATCTCACCACGCATACTTTTCAACGAATTATCCACACCAAGAAGAGTCTTTCCAGCTATTCTACCTAAAGCTACAATTAGTTTTGGCTTAATCAAATTAATTTGATGCTTCAAATAGGGTTCGCACTCTTTTACTTCTGTTGATAATGGGTCTCTATTATTAGGTGGTCTACACTTTAATACATTACAAATAAAAACATCTTTATTTCGAGATCGACCTATGGCAATCAAAATTTTATCTAATAGTTTTCCTGCACGTCCAACAAATGGCTCACCTTCAATATCCTCTTTTTCACCATTAACTACTTCATTTAATATTATTATAGAACCCAGAACACCACCTCCAAAAACAAAAT
>PASX01000013.1 GCA_002713455.1 Fidelibacterota bacterium | reverse complement strand
TACCTTCAAATTCAATTTTTGCTAATAACATCAATAATAATGGTATTGAAAAGATAACTGATGATAAGGGTAATTTTATTCAACAGTCTTTACCTTACAATATAGACTATCTTGAGCCATTTATGGATTCTGAAACTTTAGATTTACATCATTCTTTTCATCATGGTGGTGCTGTTAAAGGTGCAAATAAAGATATAGAAATGATAAAGCGATCAATTAAACAAAATGATTTCAATATGGTTGATCATTGGACAAAGAAGCTTTCATTTCATCTGTCTAGCCATATCTTGCACAGTATTTTTTGGACAAACTTAACAAAAAGAAGCTCTGCTCCATCTGACGCATTATTAAAAAAGATTGAGAAAGATTTTGGTTCATTAGATAAAATGCAGGGCTTGCTTTCTAAATTATCTAAATCAATTGAAGGTAGTGGTTGGGGAGTTTTAGCCTATCAACCACAATCAGATACGTTAGTTATTCTACAATGTGAAAATCATCATAAGCTAACAATATGGGGAGCAGTTCCATTATTAGTCATCGATGTATGGGAGCATGCATATTATTTAAAGTATAAAAATAGACGGGGAGATTTTGTTGATGCTCTGATGAATATAATTAATTGGGATAATATTGCTGAAAGGTATGAGATAGCTAAAAAGCTAAATTAATTTTTTTCTACTACAATAGCTACTTTATCCTTTTTGGGACTAACGGAAATTCTACTAATTTTGTTTAATCCATATTTTGAAAGGTCAGCTATTTCTATCCAACCTGAATTTCTAGATAATTCATACTGATATAATTTATTTTCTTTTCCCATAATAATTGTTTTAGAAGTTATCCAGTTTAAATCCTCAGATCTTGATAATGTATTCGTTAATATTTGAGTTTCGCGTGACTTTTTATTAACTGTATTGATTGTCCAATCTTTATTCTGTTTGCTGATATAACTAACAAAGTTATTTTTATTATTATCATGAATTGATCTACCGATTTGATCATCAATATATATTTTGTCTTCTGTCTTTAGATCAAATATTTCAAATGTTGGAGGATTCCCCAAGATAAAACAATAAATTTGATTTTTGTTTGCCCAGGCGTAATAACCAACTTTCAATTTAGGAATTAGCACACTTGATTTATTTGAATACATACTATATTTATATAGTAATTGAGTTCCATCTTTATCTAAACGAATAGCAGAAAATGTTTTACTATTTCCAATTTGTTGCGGAGAGTATTCACTACCATCAGTATTAGTAAGCCAGGTTTTTTTACCACTACGAATATTATAACTTACAATATCAGTTTGACCGTTTCGTGTAGATGAAAATAAAATTGATCTACCATTTTTCATAAAAGACGGCTGATTATCATATCCGTCGTTATTTGAAATATTGATAGGATTATTAATAGAATAATTATTTGCATTTGAGATTAGATCAAATATGTAAACTTCCGTATCTCCTTGAGCAATTAGAATGTTACATAAAAAAAATAGTTTAATTGTTGATTTTAGCATTTAAGAACTCATTTTTAAAAAGTAAGATTCAAGGATTGATGGTTTGTAGATTTTCATACCTACTAATATAAGATAAATTTTATTTATAATTTTAATAGCAGAAAATCAAAAATTGATTAAATGGAATTAATCATTCTAGGAGTGCTTTTGCAGGTACAGGTTTAGCTAGAGGTGCAAGAGTTGAAATTGAATGTATTGCAAAACTAAATTGATCATACAAATTTTGTTTATTTAATTACATATTATTAATTGAGGAGGATAATATGAAACGATTAATAACACTTATAACCATTGTTTTTATAGTTGGGTGCCAAAACAATAGTTATGAATTAAACTATCCGCAAACTAGAGAATCTGATCATATTGATACCTACCATGGGGTTTCAGTCTCTGACCCATATCGTTGGCTAGAAGATGATATGTCAGATGAAACAGCCGAATGGGTAAAATCTCAAAATAAGGTTACATTTAATTATCTAGACAAAATTAGGTTTCGAAAAAAATTAAAGAAGCGAATTAAGACTTTAAATGATTATGAAAAAATTGGTGCGCCATTTAAAGAAGGTAATTATGAATATTTTTATAGAAATGATGGATTGCAAAATCACTCCGTAGTCTATCGTAAGGTCTTTGGCTCAGATGAGAGCCCAGAAGTATTTTTAGATCCCAATACATTTTCTAATGATGGAACTGTAGCCTTAAGAGGTTTATTTTTTAGTAAGGATGCATCTATTGGTGCATATATGATTACTGAAGGTGGATCAGATTGGAGAAAAATTATTGTTATAGATACTGAGACCAAAGAGATTTTGGAAGATACTTTAAAGGATGTAAAATTCAGTGGAGTTTCATGGAGAGGAAATGATGGATTTTATTATAGCAGTTATGATAAACCTAAAGATAATAGTGCCCTATCAGGTAAAACTCAGCTGCACAAGCTCTATTATCATAAACTAGGTACTTCACAATCATCTGACAAATTGATTTTTGGTGGTGAGAATCAACCAAATCGTTATATATCTGGTTCTGTTACTGAAGATCAAAACTATTTAGTTATTTCTGCCGCAAAAAATACTGCTGGTAATCAGATTTATGTAACTGATCTAAGAAATAGTAAGAGTCAATTTATTCAATTACAAAATGATTATTTTGCACCATGTAACTTTGTTTATAATGAGGGTTCAACATTTTATTTATATACAAATATTGGAGCTCCCAATTTTCGTTTAGTATCGGTAACTCTATCAAATCCAAAAAGGTGGAAGGACGTTATTAAGGAAAAAGAAAATGTTTTAAACGTCAGTGTAGGTGGGGGATACTTTTTTGCTAATTATTTAGTTGATGCGAAATCTAAAATTGAACAATATAACACTAAAGGAAAATTTGTAAGGGAAGTTAAACTTCCAGCGCTTGGATCTGCTGGTGGCTTTTACGCAAAAAAANATGATGAAGAACTATATTATTCTTTTTCATCCTATGTTTATCCAAATACTATTTATAAATATAATATTGGATCAGGTGAATCAATCTTATATGAAAAACCAGAAATTGATTTTCAATCTGAGGATTATGTGTCGAAACAAGTTTTTTATGAGAGTAAAGACGGTACAACTGTTCCAATGTTTATAACATATAATAAAAGTATTGAAATGAATGGTAAAAACCCAACTATTCTATACGGATATGGAGGATTTAATATCAGTATAACCCCAAGGTTTAATTCAACAAATATTGCTTGGATGGAGAATGGNGGAATTTATGCAGTNCCAAATTTGAGAGGNGGAGGTGAATATGGTGAGAAATGGCATAATGCTGGAATAAAGATGAATAAACAAAATGTTTTTGATGATTTTATTGCAGCTGCTGAATATTTAATAAATGAAAACTATACATCTAGTGATTATCTTGCCATAAGAGGTGGGTCGAATGGNGGACTACTTGTTGGTGCCTCTATGACCCAGAGACCAGATCTTTTCAAAGTTGCAATTCCAGCAGTAGGCGTTCTAGATATGTTACGATATCATCAATTTACAGCAGGTGCNGGCTGGTCATATGATTATGGTACTGCACAAGATTCCAAAGAAATGTTTGAATATTTATATCGATATTCACCTGTGCATGCTGTTAGGAATACCAAGTCTTATCCAGCTACTTTAGTTACAACTTCTGACCATGACGATCGTGTTGTTCCTGCACATTCGTTTAAGTTTATTTCAGGATTACAAAAATACCATGTTGGATCTGATCCTGTATTAATTAGAATTCAAACTAATGCC
The DNA here is from genome assembly GCA_002713455.1 of Fidelibacterota bacterium. GTDB lineage: Bacteria > Fidelibacterota > Marinisomatia > Marinisomatales > TCS55. Next base: position 8,786 of record PASX01000013.1, on the reverse strand, counting down.
GGACATGGTAGTGTATCTCTTGATCAGCGAATTGAGCTTTCAGCAGATGTGTTTGGGTTTATTTGGAAAAATATGGGGATTGCTCCAAAATTATAGATCATTAATTTGAATTTGTTTTAAATGAACAGGTAAGAATGTTTTTGATTTAGGTGAAAGGATTTTTACCTCTTCTATAAATGGAAAGGCTTTTGATTCAGCTGCGTTTTTTTGTGAGGCGCCATATGGTACTCTAAAATCATCCCAGTGAGTAGGTATAATAATTGATGGATAATTTGTTAATGATAACAATCTTTCTGTGTAATTATATATTTCTTTTCTTGAATTCGCAGACCCAGCTAAAAGTATATTAGGATTCAGTCCTTTAATTTCATTTTCAAGAAAATTCATTGAACCCATTGTTAAAATTTTGTCGTTATTAAACCTGAAATAAAACATCAAAGAATTTCCTTCAACGAATTCCTTGATTTGCATGGGAATCTTAACATCCTTAGGAATTGATTCGGAGCTAAAGTACTGTTTTTTTCTAAGTGCTGAATGTAAAGATGGTAGAATCTTAACTGAAAAACTACCAAATGAATAATCTTCACCACCTTTAACAGTTATGATTTGTTCATTTGGTAATCCATGTGATCTTAATAGATTGGATAAACTTTCAGTACCAATCACCTTTGCTCCAGTCATTTTAGCAATGTAAGGGACATCTGCCGCATGATCAAAATGGGTATGATGAACAAAAATATAATCAGCTTTTGTAATATGACTATTGATTACTGATGTATCTGGACTAAAATAATCATCTCTGAAATATTTTTGTCTATTATCGTCACCCCAGTCTCTGTTAAGTGCTGAAGTTGCAACAGTTTTAGTTGTACTATTTCCGACAAGTTTTATCCTTGATAAATAAGGATCAATTAAAACAGTCNTTTCTTGCTCACTTATTTCCCAACCTGCAGCACCTAAGTATTTTAATTTTAAATTAGAATTTTTATTATNAGATGAATTAGTACACGAAATAAATAATAAAAAAATAAAGGGTAGTAGGTAATATTTATTTTTCANAATAAGTCCTTTAAATCATAGCAGTTAATATCATTTTTCTCCAGAATAGTTTTTAACATGCCATAGTGAGAAATTAGATAGGTTTTGATTACCACGATTAATTTTAAATTTCTTTAACTCTGATATTTCTTCAAAATAATCAAATAAGAATTCAGGCTCACCCATTCCATGCTTTATAAAAATAAAATCACTACCCTTTAGACTAGAGTTCGGATAAAGGAATAAATACAGTGTTTCCTGATAGCCAATCGAAAAACATGTCGCCTCAGGAGATGGGTTCAAATAGAAATTAATCATTGAGGGTATCTGAAAATTATTCGCAGCAATACGCACATTTTGAAGTTCAGGACTTTCATCAATATATGTTTTTAAAGAGTCAGTAAATCCTTCATACATATAATAACGATTTGTTACATCAGCATCTCCTTTTACTGGGAGGAATGGAATAAATGTTTGTATTGTGATGATCATTATTAAGATTAGCGAATAAAAAATTTGAGAATAGTATAGTTTAACTGAAGTTTTATCTATCTGCAATCCAAGTAAAAANAGACCNCTTAAAAAAGCTGGGGCTGGCCAGTTCAATTCAAATTTTGAAAATAACGAGTGTCCTAAAAAGTAGGAAAGTGGAACAACAGTGACTAAAGTAAAATATTGTATAGATTCTGAAATATTTTTCCATTCTTTTAGATTAAGAAATGGACGAATAACTGAATAATAAAAAAACAATGGTCCACTGAAAATTGCCAGACCCAACCATAGTTTTATAAACTCTGNAATTCCTCCACCACGATAAATATGACTTCCTTGGTTACGAACAAATGCAAGATCATTTTGGAGGTTCCAGATAATAAATGGTAAAAATATTAATAAAGCGACAATGAAGGATCCATAGTAGTNNACATTTTTCAACCAATGCCGTTTATCTTTTATTAATAATGGATATAAAGCAATACCTAATGCTGGGAAAAGAGCNGATATTTTTGATAATACTGCAAGTCCTAGCATGATGCCGCCAATATAAATATATTTTTTATCGACACAGTATGCTAGGTAATAGAACATGATTGCAAGAATTGTAAAAAATGTCATTGGAACATCTGGGGTGATCACAATTGCATTAGTATGAAATAGCATATTTGCTGTCATACTTAATGACAAAAGGACACCAACTTGTCTGTTAAAAAAAGTTTTTCCAAAAAAATATAGAACAACTGTAATAATTGTCATCAATGTTGTAGCACCTAAACGAACCGTAAAACTATTCTCCCANATCAANGTAAAAAATTTGATGAGATAAGCTATAACAGGGCCATGATCAACATATCCCCAAGCTAAATGACGAGCATATATTGCATAGTAAGCTTCATCATTTATTAATACTGTATTAGAAATAAATATTANACGAAGAATTATCAGAAATAAACTTAACGGGATAAAAATTTTATCAATAAATTTATTCATTTATTTAAAAACCCAATATTTTGAACCTAAAAAATTAATGGATGTTCCTCCAGCAATTCCAATAGCTTGTGCGACAACTTTTATTGANGGGTCAAATGTATTTATATACCACCAAAGTATAAACAAGTTAACACTTAGGCCAATCAATGAAACGCTTAGAAATCTAAAATAATCCAAAATTTTAGGAAATTTATTTCCAACGCTTTTATTAAAAGTCCAGAAATGATTTAATAGATAATTCTGCATACTAGCTAAAAGAAATGCTAATACGGAGATTAGTATTGGAGGGTAAGATAGTCTATCTACTAGAAAATAGAATAGGACAAGGTTGGTGACGGTCCCTAATAATCCTACAATAAGAAACTGTGGTAATTTCATATGGTATAAGGTATGAATGAATGATTTATCAAGTTTAAATTAACGACCAACATACCAAGTTTGAAATACGCATTTGAAATAAATGTTAATACCATTAATTAAAAAGAAAACTCCTCTTATTGATTTAAGAGCACCTGTAGAATTTTCCTCAGGGGCAGTTCCAACTAGTATAAATCTACCCATACTTGACGATGAGGAAAGAAGCATTGTAGGTAAAACATATAAGGATATGGGTAATCAAGCTGCAAAAAATATAGGTTATGATCTTGTCAGTGGAANATTAAAGGAAGAAAGAGTGACAGCTTGGAAAAATTTTGTAGATAATAATCCAAATTCAAAATTGTACTGTGCGCGTGGNGGTGAAAGATCCAAAATTGCACAAAGTTGGTTAAAAGAAATTGGTATAAATATTGATAGAGTTGATGGAGGTTTTAAAGCACTTCGAAACGCTTGTCTTGATATATTGAATACTGCTTCTAATGATGATAAAAAATGGATNATTATTTCTGGAAAAACTGGATCTGCAAAAACAAAAATGATTNGTAANCTTAATAATAGTATTGATTTAGAATTATTGGCAAACCATCGAGGATCAGCTTTTGGAAGTTATGATACTTCACAACCCACACCNATTGATTTNGAGAATAACTTAGCATATAATTATTNATCTATTTTATCTAATCATATCTTTTTTGAAGACGAATCAAGGACGATAGGAAGATTAGTTATTCCTGAAAAATTCTACAATAAAATGAGCTCGTCAGACATAGTTTTAATTGAAGAAGAAATTGATGTAAGGATTGAAAATATTTATAATGAATATGTTAAAAAAAGTCTAAAGAATAAAAGTAATGAAGAATTATCAATTCACTTACGTAAAAAACTTGCAAAAATTTCTAATAGGTTAGGTGGTGTTCATTATGATCAAGTGGATAATTTGATTAAGAATGCATTTGAAAAAAATGACAAACAAACCCATTATGATTGGATCGAAAAATTATTACTCAATTACTATGACAAAATGTACGATTACCAAATAGAGCAAAAAAAAGATCGTTGCCTTCAATCTGGAGATTGGTCTGAGATCTTTGAGTTTCTATCAAACTATAATTAATAAGGAANAAGATTGATTAATTATTTAACAAAAACAATTTTCGTTTTCTGTTTACTTATTTCAAACCTGAGTGCCCAAGAAGATCTGGAGATTCAAAATGAGCAATTTATGCCATTGCACACTAAGATTTTATGGGGTGAAAAAGGATTGATTAGAAAAATGAATTTAGCTCCTGAGACAAGGAAAGAGGAACTGAAGCTTCGTAATAAAATGCTTCAAAATCATCAAAAAATTGCGTTGATCAGTTTAGGTCTCTTGTCCTATCAATACTCCTTAGGTCTTAATGTCATTGATAGTGGTTATGCATCTAAATATATTTCAGCCCATAGAACATATAGTAAAATAACATGGGGCGCCTATATGACATCAGCTTCTTTAAGTTATTTTGCTCCACCAGCACTAGTGTATGAAAAAAGAGTTAGTTCAATGAAAGTACACCGATGGTTATCCTACATTCATTTTGCTGGGATGATGGCTCTACCGGTTCTTGGTAAGAATATTTCTAAATCAGGTTATGAACTTTCTGCAACGAACCTACATCAAGATGTAGCGACAGCTACATTAGTTAGTATGATTTTATCAGGATTATTAACAATACTACCCTATTAATGATTATTGTATTAATTATTCTATTATCATCATTAAGTGCTCAGACTTTTGAAATAAAAGAAGGACAAATCAATTATTATGGGACGCATTTTCTTCATGATTGGGTTGGGGTTTCCAATGATTTAAATGGAAAAGTATTTATTGCGAATGATCAATCTGACCATTTCGTTGAATTAAACGTTCCTCTAAGATCCTTTAATAGTAATAACTCTAATAGAGATTCAAATATGTTGATTGCTACTGAGGCACTTGATTATCCTAAAATTGAATTTAAATCAACTAATATCAATATTTTTCAAGATTCAGTAATGGTTGAGGGACAGCTTACTTTTCATGGGGTATTAAGAAAAATAAAAAGTACAGCAAAATTTGATGTATCCAATGGTTTTTCAGCTAAAGGATCTTTTGATATCAATTTGACAGATTTTGATATTGAACCTCCATCATTGATGTTTATTGAAATAGATAATACAATCAAAATTGAATATTTAATTCGAAATAATTAAATCTAATCTGTAAAAATTAAAAAAATGAGAAAAGATAAATTCAGAAATATTGCTATAATTGCTCATGTTGACCATGGTAAGACCACTCTTGTCAATTCGATGCTGAAACAAAGTGGAACATTTAAAGCTCATCAAGAGGTTGAAGATAGAGTGATGGATTCACTTGACCTTGAAAAAGAACGTGGAATTACAATTACTGCGAAAAATACCGCAATATATTTCAATAATATTAAAATAAATATTCTTGATACTCCAGGTCATGCAGACTTCGGCGGAGAGGTAGAAAGAAGTTTAAATCTTGTCGATGGTGTTCTTTTACTTGTCGATGCTAGTGAAGGTCCGTTACCACAGACACGTTTCGTATTAAAAAAAGCTTTAGATAAAGATTTGCCCGTAATTGTGGTTATAAACAAAATTGATAGAGATGATGCACGAATCGAAACAATTATTAATGAAGTATATGATTTGTTCATTGACCTTGATGCATCTGAAGAGCAAATAGAGTTTCCAATTATATATACAAATGCAAAGCTTGGTGTTGCTCATAATGAATTGGGAAGTGAATCAAATAGTATAACGCCACTTTTTGAATCAATCATTGAAAATATTGAAGGTCCACTTGCCTTAGATGATCATAAAACTCAGTTTTTAATTACTAGTCTTGATTATGATTCCTATGTCGGACAGATTGCGGTTGGCCGAGTGAATAATGGTAAGCTATCAATGAATGAGCTTTATTCATTATGTGCAGCTAATGAAACTAAATCTAATCAAAAATTTTCGGCTCTTTATACATTTCAAGGCTTAAAAAAAATACAAGTTGATGAAGTTGAAGCTGGAGATATAATAGCACTAGCAGGGGTAGAAAATATTTCAATTGGAGACACTATTTCGGATAATGAAGATCCTATGCCATTGCCTCGCATAACCGTAGATGAGCCTACTGTTTCGATGCTTTTTTATGTTAACAATAGTCCTTTTGCAGGAAAGGATGGAAAGTTTTTAACCACTCGCCACTTATCAGAAAGATTAGATAAAGAGACATTTAGTAATGTTTCTTTACAAGTGTTGAGAACAAATAGAACTGATGTTTTTGAAGTTCGAGGTCGTGGAGAACTACAGATGGCTATTTTAATTGAGACCATGAGAAGAGAAGGTTATGAGTTTATGGTTTCTAAGCCACAAGTGATTACTCGAGAAGAAAATGGTAAAAAAGTTGAACCAATGGAAAAAGTATTTTTAGATATTCCAGAAGATAATGTTGGGGTTTTAACAGAGAAACTTTCCAAAAGNAAAGGNAGAATGACAAATTTNCAAAACCATGGTACNGGAAGAGTTAATCTTGAATTCTCAATTCCATCAAGAGGACTTATTGGTTTNAGATCTCAATTTATGACAGACACGCGCGGTGCTGGAATAATGAANAAACTTTTTGATGGGTATGCACCTTGGTTTGGATCAATTCCTCAAAGAAATTCTGGTGCATTGGTTGCAGATCGTAATGGAAAAGTTACAACATATGCTTGTGTTGGCATGGTCGATAGAGGTGAACTATTTTTAGATGTTGGCACAGAAGTATATGATGGAATGATCATTGGCGAACGCAACAGAGATGGTGATTTATCCATTAATATCACTAGAGAAAAAAAACTTACCAATATGAGAGCTGCAGGATCTGATAATACAATAACATTGCGTCCGCCAAAAAAATTGTCGCTTGACCAATGCATTGAATTTATAGCTGAAGATGAACTCGTAGAAATAACTCCTCTTAATATTCGATTAAGNAAAATGGAATTGGACCAAAATAAACGGGCTTCAATTAAGAGGAAAGAAAAGTATTCTTCCATTTAATAGTTATGAAAAATAAGAGTCATAAAATGAATGTGAGATTAAAGCATCTATTATTTTATTTTATTTTATTTCCACTCATGGCCCAAGATGAATATTCTATAACTGGGAAAATAACTGACAGTCAATCTAATGAGCCATTAGTCGGTGCTAATATAATTGAAACAATAACTGAGAATGGTACGGCATCAGCTTCAGATGGTAGTTACTCTTTATTGCTCCCAAAAGGTAAATANACAATTAAAGTAAGCTATATTGGTTATAATAGCATTCAAAAGGAAATNAATCTTAATGAAAAATTAGAAATTAATTTTTTATTAGACCCNGATCCTATTNCGATGAGTCGAATTGATGTTTCAGGAATTGCACCTGACCATAATATAAAGTCAACAGAAATCAGTGTTGAAAGGTTGAGTATTCGTCAGGTGGAGCAAATACCTGTAGTGATGGGTGAAACAGATATAATGAAAACNATACAACTTTTACCTGGAATCACTAGNATTGCTGAAGGACGTAGTGGATATATTGTTAGAGGAAGCGGAATCGATCAAAATTTAATTTTGATGGATGGTATGCCAATATATTACTCTTCACATATGCAGGGATTGTACTCTATTTTTAATTCTGACGCAGTTAAGGGNTTAACAGTCTATAAAGGTGGTGTGCCCGCTCGATTTGGAGGNCGTGGTGCATCTGTATTAGATGTCCAAATGCGAGATGGAGATATAGAACAATATAGGACTAGTATAAGTGCTGGTCTTATTACATCAAAATTTTCAATTGAAGCACCACTTGTTAAAAATAAGTTATCCTTATTCTTAGCAGGAAGATCTACACGTCTAAGTGGTGGTAGTTTATATGATAAAATAAATGACGGTACTCAAACAGGTGGTCGATTAAATAGTGATAAAGGAAGTGGCGGAAAAGGTGATGATAGTAAAGGTGCTAGTAGTGGCGCTGATGATTTTCGTTTTTTTGCACCAAATGAAAGTTGGTATGACATTAATGGGAAAGTGGTATATAATATTAATGAAAAGCAGAATTTAAATTTATCTTTTTATATAGGAAGAGATAGTGCCTATACTGTTGGCTTTACAGAATGGGGTAACCGTGCAGCATTGCTCCGTTGGGAAAATCGCTTCGCAAATAAATGGTTATCAAATACTTCAATTGTATATAGTAAATATTATACAGCTAATATTTCAGGTATTTATTATTTTAACTCTGGAGTAAGTACTCAAAGTATCAAGCAGGAATTTTCTTTTTTCCCAAATATAAATAATGAGGTGAGGTTTGGGATTACATCAGAATATCAAGACTTTAATCATGGATCGTTGGAAGATGCGACACTAGATGACGGAGGAAAATTCATGCCTGGAATGCAAGGACTTGAAAGTGCATTATATGCAGAGAATGATCATAAAATAAATGATAAAATTTCTTTATACTATGGAATACGAAATTCCTACTACCATCAATTAGGCCCTGGAGATCGATTCACTTATGATGAAGTGTCTAATGAGCCGATCCAAGCAGAATTCTTTTCTGAAAAATCAGATGTAATGTCTTCTTATAGTAGTTTAGAGCCAAGGATAGCATTAACATATCTTCTNTCAGAACAGAACTCTTTTAAACTTTCTTATAATCGCAACGCTCAATATTTNAGATTAATGTCTTTAGGTGCGGAAGTTGAATGGTATGATATCTGGATGCCAACAACAAAAAATATTAAGCCCATGTTAACGGATCAATTTGCCGTGGGATATTTTCATAATTTTAATAATAATGAAATAAAAGTTTCTGCT
>PASX01000012.1 GCA_002713455.1 Fidelibacterota bacterium | reverse complement strand
ACATTGATTTAGATATTAATAATTTGGATCCTGATTATTATGTTGGTGCATGTCACAAATGGTTATGTTGCCCAAAAGGTGTTTCATTTTTATATGTAAAAAAAGATCAGCAGGAAAATATTCAACCTCAAATCATGAGTTGGGGTTGGGGTGAAGAATACGAAGAATTTAAAGATTCAACCCAATTAAAAAGCTCAAGTCGGTTTATAAATATTTTCCAATGGCAAGGTACTAGAGATATGAGTGCATTTTTAACAGTTCCTAAAGCAATAGAGTTTCAAGAAAAATATGATTGGGACTCAGTTAGAAATAGATGTAAAAAAATGATAATTGATGCTAGGAATCAAATTTCAACAGTAACGAATCTCCCTAAAATATGTCCCGATGCTTGGCTTGGACAAATGGCTAGTTTTCTTTTTCCAGCTGATGATGTAGCTGAATTAAAAAATTCTCTATACAATGATTATCAAATTGAAATTCCCGCTATGTCTTATAATGGATATTCAGCTCTTCGAATATCTATACAAGGATATAATTCTGAAGATGAAGTTGATTATCTTGTTGAAACCTTAAAAAAGTTTATTTAATTATTTAAAAGTATTCTATTATATCTACCAAAGCTTCCAAGATCAACTCCAGTTACATTTTTACTATTTTCTATTATAAATGTAATAAGTGAACTTTCATATGCTTGACCATCTCCACCATCAAAATAAAGAATGAAGGTGTCATCATACCAATGTTCAAGTTGACCTGAGAATGCACCTTTACCCTTGAATTCTAATCGCAACAAAGTATCTTCCAATTTTATTTCAAATGGACCAGCTAATTTACTTTCATACAAACCTAAATAATCTTTGATAGGCAAAGTTTGTTTTGCTGATGAGTTTCTTTGCGAATTGCGAGTCTTATATAAACTATTAACTTGATCAATGATTGCATTTGTTTTATTCATCATAATGTGATGTAAATCTTTTTGTTCTAAATCAAAAAGTTTTGAATATATGTATGCTGTAATTTCATGGTGTGGGTAGTAGGGTGTCCAAAGACTTCCATTTGCCAATACAACCACACCAGCATTTTTTTCGGGTAGAAAAGATATAAAAGCTGGAAACCCAAATATTCCACCACCATGAGATAAATGAACTTCACCTTGAAAAGTGCCAATAGACCAGCCTAATCCATAATAATTTTTACTGCTAGTTATTCCTTCGGCTCTACCTAATTTGACTTCACTCGTTGAATCTGCAAATAAAAAGTATCCAATATTTTCTATTTGCGGTTTGTGCATTTCCAATAAGTTGTTTTTACTTATAACTTGCTGGTTTTCAAATTTTCCTTCATTTATATGAAATCGAATCCAATTTGCCATGTCCACAACATTAGATACTATACTTCCAGCTGGTTGTAGATTATCATATGATTGCCATGGAAGAACTTTCCTATATGTATTCCTATACTTACCATGTGGCATTGCAACATTTAATTTAAGATTATTATTTATAGATACATTTTTTGAAGGTGCAGTNCCTAAAAATGTGGGTGCTACATAGGATGAGTCCCAAATTTNATANGGNCTNCCAAAGCTATTATTCATATTAAGTGGTTCAAAGATTCNTTTNCTCAACCNATNTCCCCAGNTTTTTTTTGTTACACTTTCTACTAGNAGACCAATGAGNCCATAAGCTTGGTTGCTATATCTATATTTCTTATCACTACTTTGTATCTCAAGTAATTCTGCTCTNTTAGCTACTTCTAATTCATCAATTATTTCTAATGAATGATATGCATGTGCAGGCATATCAGAAGTGTGTGCTAACAAATCACGAATTGTTATTTTATTTGAAACGTTAACATCTTTTAGCTTAAACCATGATAAATGCTTTACAACCAAGTCATCCCAGTTTACAAGACCATCATCAACAAGTGATGCTATAGTAGCTGAAGCAAATCCTTTTGTAACTGAACCAATTTGAAAGAGAGTTTTTTTATTTATTTTATTGTTTTTACCAATCTCTTTAATGCCAAAGCCTTTAGCATATATAATTTTATCATCGAGTACTACTGCAACTGCTAAACCAGGTAAGTCCCAATCTTTTAATGAATTATTTATATAATTGTCAAGACTTGAAAGCTTATTTTGGTTAACACAAGATAAAATGAGAATAGGTAAAAGATATAATCTTTTAAAAGATACTTTATTTCTCTTTATAGTTTTTAGGTATTTCAATTTGAATCTATTATAGTTTCAAAAATAAACTTTGAATCCAATAATAAGAGTTAATCTATAATATTTATTTTTGAATTCCAGGGTGTATAGCTGAATCAAAATCACCTGATGAAATTCTTTTGTCAGCATAGGAAATAAATTCCTTACTGAATGCTGTTTTAGTTGATTTCCACCATTCAAATCCTACGTTAGCTAATAATGATATAATTGAACGCTCAAAGCCTTCAATTCTTTTTCGTTCAATTGAACCATATAAAGCTTGAATATAAATTGATTCAAATCTTCTCACTGCTACTAGCATCCAAAAATGGAAACGAAGACGTTCGTCAGATGAAAGTTTATTTATACCATTCTCAGCTTTAATTATTATTTTAGCAAGCTCTCCATCACTTGAAATTGAATTTGCTGTAAGACTCATATCCATACTACTTTGTTGAAAAGTTTGAGATCTTAATGCTTTAGTATTTTGTTTAAGTTGAATTGCTAAATAACCTAATGTTAATAAAGTAGCTATTGCCGCAATTAATTCACCAATATTTCCAAGATCTTGAAATGTCAAATTTTTACCTTCTTTCCAATATTTTGTTTAATTAAATCGATTGATTCTTTCATTTATTAATTCATCTATATCTTCAAATAACTCCATTCTTTTGAAAAGGGAATTCTAGTCATTAAAACTGCACCTTTTTTTGTCACAAGAAGATTATCGCTTGGATTAATTCCTATACCACGTTTTGAATCATATAGTCCTGGCTCTACACTAAACATCATTCCCTCTTTAATTGGTGTATGGTCACCCAGCGAAAAATACGGTGCTTGNTGCCCTTCAAAATTAAATCCGGTACCATGGCCAGGACGATGATAAATATATTCTTGCATTCCGTTATCTACTTGATATTTATGAACTTTATAAGCAACATCNGAGCATAATACTCCTGGCTTAGTTTCTTCAGCAATNATCTGAACTGTATCAGCTACNACTGACCACATTTTATCTTGATANTTTGATATAGGATGTATCTGGTAATTTCTGTATCCTTCACCTCCACACCCACCAATCTTTATATCAGTATTTACATATACTGGTTTTCCTTTTTTTACTTTATTATAAAATAACTGGTTCGGATGAGGATAGGCAGTTGAAACTCCTGCTCTTACATATTCAGAGGTTACTAATATTCCTACGGCATTATGCGGTTTTCCATCATAAGAAAGATCTTTCATTAATAGATTTATTCCATACGCCTTAAGAGCTTGACCGATTTCAAAATCATTTGTATCAGTTCCATTTTCTAAAATATAATCTCTAGCAAAGGAATGAATTTTATCGAAATATCGATATGCTCTTTGAGTTAATGCAATCTCTTCTTTTGTCTTAATTATTCTCATTTTCTCACAAANACTATTTATATTGATAAATTTAGTTTTGGGAAGATATTTGTTTAGTTGTTTTAGTTGATTAGTTGATAGGCTCATATCTGTTGCGATTCTTTTACCAGCGTATCCTTTTTTCTTTAAATTTTCTAGTAGCCATTCAAACAGATTTACTTGCTCTCCAGCAACAACTTTTCCCTTATTTGGAAAGCCACCCTTTCCATGAGGAAAACAAAAGTAGTAGTTATTCTCTGTACACCACCATGATGTAATTAAGTCTCTATCTATCCCTGGTGAGAACCAGTAGGCTGCATCTTTTTCGTTTTGAGGAAATAAAACCCATGTTGTTCTTTTTCCACTCCCTCTAAAACATCCGGAGAAATATACTTTGTTCACATCATTCTCTAGTAAAATAGCATCCACCTTATCCTCTAAGAGTAGATTTTTTAATGTTCGAACTCTTTTTTTATACCAGGATAATGGTAACCTGTCATATCCCTTCGGAGCAGGTTTTGGATGCATGCGGTCAGTTACAAAAAGAGATTCTGATTCTCCTGATACATTCACAAGATTTTTTGCATTTAGACTCATAGTAGTTAAGCCTAGACCCATACTTTTAATGAATTTTCTTCTATCAATTGTCATATGATTCTCCTATTGACTATTTTTTTTATAGTAGCAGCCTTTACCTAAAATTGCTAGTGTTGGTGCTATAACTAAATTTATTAATGATAATAATTGCCAGTTCCAATATTCACTATAAGATACACCTAAAGTAGTAGTTAGAAAAATTGCAGTGGCATGCCAAGGAACTAGGCTTTCAAACATTGTGCCATAATCTTCAATTGATCTTGATAATACTTTTCTAGATATACCGTTATCATCGTATCGCTTTCCAAAGGCATCCCCAATAATAAAACTTGTGGCAGATTGATTTGATGTAATACCATTTGTAAAAGCCGTAGCAAATAAAGATGATATAATTATAGATGATTTAGATTTTATTTGACCAAAAGTTTTGTTTACAATAGAAGGCATCGCGTTAATAAGATCAATTGTTCCAATAAAGATAAAGACCATTATTGAAAATATAATTGCCTCATTCAGTTCATATAATCCACCCCTATTAAAAAGTATAGAGATATTATCAGGTAGATCATGAACCCAGAATGCCATTTTAGTGTTAAATCCTTTATTGATTGTTGCCATTATATCGGTAGATGTATATGGTTGGAAGATTAGTGCTAATGTTGCTGCCGAAAGTGATGACGTTAGTAGGGTAGGTAGTGTAGCCATTTTTTTTATTGAACCAATCAGGACAATTAAAGGAGGAATTAGCAACCAAATATTAAAATTAAATATAGATGAAATTGCACTTAAAGTAATAGATACCTGCTGAGTTTCACCGCTTAAAAAAGATGGAGGGTAAATAAATCCCAAAATAAAATAGATGATAGCTGCTATTATTGCTGATGGTAGAGTCGTAATCATCATTGACTGAATATGATCATAAAGATCAACTTCAGTAGCCATTGCTGCAATATTTGTAGTATCAGATAAAGGAGAAAGTTTATCCCCAAAAAAAGCTCCACCTACAATTGCACCAGCCGTTATTCCAAGATTAGCATCAATCACTGCTGCAACACCAATGATTACTACACCTATAGTTCCTATTGAGCCCCAAGATGTACCGGTTAACGTTGAAAAAACAATTGGAATAATAAAAGCTAAAATATATATATATGATGGATGGATAAGATTAATTCCAAAGTGAATCAACATAGGAATAGTTCCACTAATAATCCATGTTCCTATAATAACTCCAATGGCAAATAAAATTAATATTGCAGGAAATCCTTTTGATAATTTTTTTACAATACTTTTTTGAATATCTGTCCATTCATATCCAAGAAGTAAAAGTTCTGCAATGGCAAAAAAGGCTGCCATCATGAATACAACTTCTAAAGGAAAACCAGGTTGATGAAATACTTTTGGCCTTAAGACCATCCCATATATAATAAGTATACCCAGAAAAATAATTGGGGTTATTGTTATAATAAATGAAGGTTGTTTTTTATTATTCAATTATTTTTTGGTTTTAAACAAAACTGCCCCAGCTTTTGCTAGGGCAGTAAGCTAGATTGATATTATGATTGAACTATTCTTTGAATGGCTCAGTTACGATATCTGAACCTGCATTTTTCTTAGATTCTTTTACAATCCGTTCAACTTCCCGCATTAGATTTTTATTTTCGTAAACAACTCCATCTTTGATTGTATGAATAATTCCTTGAGTACGATACATCCTTTCTGTTTCTGGCTCCATATTAATCGCCCCAAAAGGATAAAGGTATCTAAAGTTTTCTGCTGGGCTACCATCTACAACTAAAATATCTGCAATATATCCTTTTTGTATCATCCCAAGTTTTGGTTCTAGAATTGTTTGTGCACTATTATGTGTTGCACTTTGAAGTACTTCTAAAGGATGCATTCCAGATTCTAAAACCAATTGTAACTCTCTAATATTTCCAAATCCTCCAGTAGACCATTGATAATTATCATCAGTACCATAAGCTACACGACCACCTCTTTTATTAAATTCAAATATGAGGTCACCCCAAAGGTCGTACATATAATGCCAACGATATTCATCAAGAGATGTCCAATTATATTGAAATGAAGCGTGCATATGTGGACTTGGTAAATGCATTTCCCATAGAGCTTGGTGTGTATATTTTTCATGCCATGGCAATCCATGAGCGCGAACAATATCGCGATTTGCTTCGTACGTTGCTCTGTTGGGTTGCATTGTGACACCATAGTGTACTAGTGAGTCAGCAATATCATTTAACAGTCTATGTTTTGTCTCTGGATTTTCCCCAGCTTCAATCCAAACTTGAGCAGCTTCACGGAAGCGAATATTCTCATCCATATAACTATAGTCAACTGGATAATTCATTACGCCGCGATTCAAAGCTGATTCTGCGTAGCCATAATGGTGTACAATCATTGAGACACCTAAACGCGCTGCATCTAAAGCATTTACCTGAGATGTAGAAGAAGGTTGTATATGTACTGCAGTAAGTCCACCTGCTTTTTCAATTGCTTTCGCAGCTGCACCAAAGATTGTTGGATTCCAACATAAGTTATTTATATAAACTTGGCGAACTCCGTTGCGAATCATCTTTTTTGCAACTTTATCAGCATTGATTGGGTTCATTATAAAATCTTCATCAAAATCAGTTTTACTCCCCCAGCCATAAAGTGGAAATAGTCTTGGAGAAATAACTTCGTTATTTCGTTCAGCTTGTAAAATGTCCTGTACACGTCCTTCTTCTGCAGGTCCAATTGATGTTACACCTGTGGCTAGCTGTAAATAAAAAATATAATCTAGTGGCAATGATTCGTTTCTAAGATGTAAGTGCAGGTTTAGCATTCCAGGCATAACAAATAAATTATCACCTTCGATTACTCTATCACCTTTCATTCGATTTGGATTTTTTGGATCATGTCTCTGCATTTTAGCAATGACATTTCCAGTTATAAGAATATCAAATGGTCCATTAGCAGGGCCACCATGCCCAGGAATAACCATAACATTTCGTATGACTAATTTTTGATATGGTCCATCTGCAAGATCGCCAAATTCAACTTTTTTAGTTGGATTTGGCTTGAACTCAACTTTTTCTAATTGAGCCCAAATCAAGGATAGCATGGCCAAAGATTGAATAAGTAAGTTGCGTAATTTCATAAATTCCTCCTCAATTTATATATAAATGATATGCACTGAATTGTGCAAATAGCAATACTTTATGGATAAAAATTAATAATAATCCATAATTGTAAAAACCAACGCAGTTACCCAAGCAGCTGTTGCCACTAAAGAAAAAATACTACGTCCAATTTTTGTTTTTGGCATTGTTTGTGGGATTTGATCAGATTTAAATGAAATTAAAATATCGATCATTGGAATAGATGTTATAATAAGAAATAGTACGCTAGTTTTCACAATCTACACTTCACATTCAATTAACGAGAGTTTTGATTATTAGGCATAAATAAACTAGGCACTGGGTCAATCCAATTTTTTTTAGATTCTTTAACAATCTTAAGTACATCTTCAATGAGCTTTTTATTATCAAAAACCACCCCCCCCTTTATTGTCCATTTAACACCACCCTTGTAGTTTATTTTACCATTACTGAAATCCATTCCACCAAAAGCATATAGATTATGCAAATTATCTAAAGGGTTCCCATCGACTATTGCTAGATCTGCNATGAATCCAGTTTGAATTAATCCTAATTCAGGCTTTCTAAGAGTTATTGCACTGTTACGCGTAGCAGACCTAATAACTTCAAGCGGATGCAATCCAGCTTCATGCATAAGCTGCAATTCTCTTACATTCCCAATTCCTGAAGTATTCCAAATGTAGGGATCATCTACTGCATATGAAAGATGACCACCGCGTTTATTAAATTCATAGATTAATTTCTGCCACTTACGAAATGTATTCGACCATCTTTGTTCATCTTTAGAAGTCCAATTCCAATGATAGGATCCATGATATTCTGGGTTTGGGAAATACCATTCAATTAGCTGAGCATGTGTAAAATTTTTATGCCAAGGTAGACCCATTGCACGATTTAAATCTCGGTTTGCTTCGTATGCGCTCATGGTTGGAATCATCGAAACTCCTGATTTTACTAGGCGATCAACAACTTCGCCAAAAAGTATTTTTTCTGGAGCTTTTTGCCAGATTTCTCCTGCATGCCTGAAGCGATCAGCCTCATCCATATAATTATAATTTGGAGGGAATGGATGTACACGACCACCTAAAGCTGACTCAGGATACCCGTAATGATGCTCTATCATAGTTACACCAAGCTCTGCGGCTTTAACAGCATTAACAACTGAAATATCTGATGGTGGTAAATGTACTGTTGTTATCCCTCCGGCTTCATAAACAGCCTTAGCAACAGTACCGAACAATTCGGCATTCCAAGCTAAAGAGCCTATTCGAATAACATGTGCTCCTTCATTAATAAGTTTTTTGGCTAATCTTGAAACATTCTGTGGGTTCGTATCATGCCATTTTTTCATTTTGTCAGAATTTGGCATTTTTCCAGGATCACGTGATCTCGAGGGACCCCAATCTTGTATTGGAAACATTCTCGGTGCATTTATTTTATTTTCATTTGATAATTTTTGTTGTTTTAGTGCCTCTGACCAGCCTCGACCAGCACCATTAACCATAGTAGTTACTCCATGTGCAAGTTTCATATTATAAATATATTCAAGAGGAAGCTCAGGTGAGCGAATATGTGTATGTAAATCAATTAAACCAGGCATAACATACATCCCGGTAGCATCAATTATTCGATCACCCTGAGGAATTTTATCTTTACTACCTCTACCTGTTAAACCATTATAGGAAATAATTTGTACAATTCGATCATTTTCAATAATTATATCTGCGGGTCCATATGCTGGACCACCATGCCCAGGAATTACCATTGCATTTGTTATAACAAGTCTATTATAAGGACCTTTTCTATGTGAGTCTTGCGTATTTCCAGTACTGTGTAATACTGAAATAAGCATAATACTTATTATAAAATTTTTTTCTTTAAATATATTTTTACTCATTATTTACCTTTATTAGTAATTTATTTTCTAATTATAATTATTTCCTACTGGCCATTTATAAGCAGGCTCAACTATTCCTCTTTTTGTTATTTTATTTTTTCCAATCATAAGAGTGATATAATATTGCCCAGGTTTTACATCTTTTGTATTCCAAACTACTCTATTGATACCTTTTGAAGATGAGCCAGAAATTTCAGTTATATTTGAATTCTTATTATCGCTAACAACTATTTTACTTGTAGACTTTGAATCGTTCTTTAAATAATAATAGATCATCAACCCATTTGGTTCATTTGGAGTATAGATATGTGAATCACCCATTAATCTAAAATTGCCCCAGTTTTTTTGATCAGAATAATTTTTTTTGGGCTGGGGTTCAATATCGAATAAATGGATTTCACTATTTAATATTTTATTTGATATTTGTTTAATAGGAGCAATATCAGTGATATAAACACCACGTCCATAAGTACCTAACACTAAATCATCTTCTCTTTCTTGAATTTCAATATCTTTGATAGGTACAGAAGGAATATTTTGATTAAAGTTAATCCATTTTATTCCTGAGTTTATACTTAGATAAACGCCTCCATCAGTTGCTAACCACAACAAATTTTTATTATCCTCATCTTGTAAAACAATATTTACTGGTTCTTGAGGTAAGTTAGAAGATATTGATTTCCATGATCTACCATAATCGGTGCTCATATATACATAGGGTTTAAAGTCATCATGATAAAAACCTGTGATTGAAACAAAGGCTACAGCAGGATTGTGGCTTGAGGTTGTAACTCTGCTAATCCAATAATTCTCTGGTGCACCAGCATTGACTAATGCATTTGTTGATTCGAACCATGATCTACCAGCATTTTTTGTTAAATGAACTTTTCCATCGTCTGTACCTACCCAGATTAATCCTTGTTTTATTGGAGATTCGGATATTGAAGTAATTGTACAGTACATAATATGTCCTTTACCAGCAATCTTTATTGAATCATTAGAAGTTAGATCATCGCTTATTGCTTCCCAGCTATTTCCTCTATCTTTTGACCTTAACAAATATTGTCCTCCAGTATAAATTATCTTTGAATTGTGTGGTGAAATTTCTATCGGCGTATTCCATGTATAACGGTACTTCAATCCATTATTAGGTTTTGGTTCAATTTTTTGTCGTGTTCCATTTAATTGATCAACTCTATGATGAGAACCGAATTGAGTAGTGAAATAAAGCCATCTATTATTTTTATGATCAACTTTATGATACATTCCATCCCACATTCCAACAATATTCCAATGTGGTGTACCAATCATACCATTATAACTGTTTGATGGAGCTTTCCATCCTTCATGATCTTGAAGTCCTACATATATATTATAAGGTGATGAATCATCTACTTCAATGTCATATGCTTCACCAAGAGGAATATGATATAGATGACTCATATTTTTACCACCATCATAAGTAACATATATACCCCCATCACTCCCAATAATTAGGTGTCTAGAATCACTAGGGTTAATCCACATTGTTCTAATATCTCCAAACATTCCAGTAAATAAATGCTTTGGTGGCCACTTTACATCATTCCAAGATTTCCCTCCATCATTTGATGAAATCATTGAGATACTATTAATATAAATATTTTGGTAATTATTTTGGTCGATCATTATTTGATTGAAAGAATAAGCAGCTTTCCCACTTACATCTACAGTGTCATGATTGGTTTTAACCCACGATTTTCCTGCATTATTAGTAAAATAGACCTCTCCATATTTTAAATCTTCAGGATCATTTTCTTTTGGGTTTAAATTTTCAACAACTGCATAAAGAATATTTGGATTTTTTCTATAAATATCTAATCCAATTCTTCCAATATTACCATTAGGGAAACCCCCTGATAATCTATCCCAACTATTACCTCCATCTATAGTTTTATATATTCCGCTATTTGTTCCACCTGCTTCCAAATGCCATGGATATCGGATTTTATCATAAGTTGCTGCGTAAAGTATATTTGGATTATCTCTGTTTATAGCAATGTCAATAACCCCAGTTTGTTGATTTATGTAGAGAATTTTTTGCCAAGATTTCCCTCCATCTATTGTTTTAAAAACTCCACGCATTTTATTTTTGCTAAACAGATGACCCATGACTGCTACATAAATTATATTTTCGTTTTTTGGATGGATTATAATTTTAGGGATATGATGAGAGTCAGCTAGTCCCATAAATTTAAATGTTTCACCTCCATCAATAGATTTATATATACCATTCCCAGAATGAGTTGACCTAGCGTTAGATGCTTCTCCAGTGCCAACCCAAATTGTATTAGGGTTAGAATTTGGAATTTCAATAGCACCAATAGATGATGTGCCGTAGTCATCAAAGATTTGTTGGAATGTTGTCCCATTATTAATTGTTTTAAATACTCCGCCATGTCTTCCTGAAACATAAAAGGTGTATTTATATTCAGGATTATTTGTTTCTGGAACAGCTATATCACTAATCCAAGATCCAACGCGATGAGGAGAAAAGTTTCTATATTCAAAAATATTGAATAATTCTGAACTGTAATTTGATTGACAGAAAATATTTGCATTGTAAAATGCAATTACCATTAACGTGATTTTTATACTATTTTTCATTCAACTAATAGTTGTTTTATTGCATAAAAATGTAATTGTTGAATACTACAATTTTCAAGTTAATATAATTGAGTATTTATTAATGGTAAAAATCCATTTAATTCTATTTAATTCGGGGGAAAATGAGGAGGAATAATGAGAATAACATATAAGGCACTAACAATATTGATACTTATTTCGTCAATTTTTTCACAGGGTGAAAAAGAAATAATTATTGAGGAAGAAAAAAAAATTGTTGATAAAAGGAAACCGGTACGATTTAGTAAAGAGATGAAAGGTACGTTTAATGGAAAAAGAATGAGTTATTTGGCTTCTCATTATGAAACAATTCTATATGAAAAAAACAATTATAATAAACCAATGGCATCTATTTTTGTCACAGAATATCGTTCTTTAAAAAATGATCCAAGTAGACCTGTAATCTTTATTTTTAATGGTGGCCCAGGCTCAGCTTCACTATGGTTACATATAGGAGTAATGGGTCCGAAAGTTGTGAAAGTCCCTTCAGATGCGACTGATGATGGTTCTCCACCTTATAAGTTAGTAGATAATTCACTATCACCACTAGATGTTGCAGATCTTGTTTGTATTGACCCTATTGGGACAGGATATAGCCTTGCAATGGGAGATCATGAAAACAAAGAATTTTGGGGAGTAAAGCAAGATGCAGAAAGCGTTTCACAATTTGTACGTAGATGGTTACAAGATAATAATCGATGGAATTCGCCTAAGTATATTTTAGGTGAAAGTTATGGTGGTATAAGAGGGCCTCAAATGCTGAAAGAATTGCGAAATGGAAGCCTAACTAATATTGAGATAAATGGAATAATTTTAGTTTCTCCCGCAACAGATCTTCAACATATTCGGTTTACCCCTGGAAACAATTCACCTTACATTGGATACCTTCCTACATATGCTGCAACAGCATATTATCATGGAAAAATTAAAACGAATCAATCGTTGCAATCTTTCTATGATGAGTCAAAAGAATTCAGTATTAATACACTTGGCCCAGCCTTGATTAAAGGCTCAAGGATTTCTGAAATAGAAAAAGATAAAATTGCAGATGGGATTGCTTATTACTCAGGTTTATCTAAAGAGTTTATTCTTAATTCTAATCTAAGAGTTAATGCGACTAGTTTTAGAAAAGAATTATTAAGAGATGAGGGATNTTCAGTTGGTCGACTTGATTCAAGATATAAAGGGAGAGATTATATTGTTGCTGGTGATAGACCAGATACAGATATTTCAAGTGAAGGTTTTTCTGCTGCATATGTATCTGGGCTTCATACTTGGCTTGCTGAAATAGGAGTAAATATTAAGAGACTTTATCGAAGTGGAGATAGCGAATTAGGTAAAAATTGGGATTGGGTCTCCACACAAAGCGGTTGGCCTCGATATGTAAATGTAGCACCGCATATTGGCCGTGCCATGAGAGAAAATATTGATTTCAAAGTTTATGTTGCTTGCGGCATATATGATTTAGCTACACCTTGTTTCACGGCGTCAAATACAATTTATGAGAATGGGATTGATCCAACCAGAGTAAAGTTTTCAGAATTTGAAGGTGGCCATATGATGTATAATCATCAACCTTCTTTTGATAAATTTTTGAATGAATTAAGAGACTTTGTAATGACTAAATAGTTAATAATTTTAGAAATTTATAATGTTTAATATGGCCATTCATCTATTATTAAATCTTTCTGTATTATTTCCCCAGAGATTTTCATTCTAAATGAGTAGGTACCTGGCTGAATATATTTTTTATAATTGATAAAATATGGTAGTTGGCTTTCTTGATGTTGAGTTACAAGATTCCATCTGAATTGATTTAATCCTTTTTTGGCAATTATTGTTTTTTCCCAGAGTAATTGCTCTCCACTTTGAATAGATAATTCTACCCGAGTTTTAGATGGTGACCAATAACTAATTGGTAGTTTAGTAATAGTTGATTCGTCCACCTCTCTGTGAGTATCTACTGATTTGGGGAATTGGCCGTTCGGTATTTTAAATAAATGATATTGTTTTTTATCATTAAGACTTAATTGGTAAGCTTCATGTATAGGGTCAAGATTAAGATAATAAATTCCTCTGCCATGAGTCCCTACAATTAAATCGTTATCTCTTTGTTGAATTATAAGATCTGCAACGCTTACAGCAGGTAAATTTTTTCCTAGGAGTTGCCATGTTCTACCTCTATCGAAAGAAATGTAAACTCCTCGATAGCAACCCGCATAAAGAATATCTTCAAACAAAGGATCTTCAATAATAACATTTGCTGGATCATTTGGTAGGTTAGCACTAATTGATGTCCATGTTTTACCTAAATTTTGAGATGCAAAAAGGTAATTATTCAAATTATCATAATTTATCCCAGTCATGGCAATATAAATGCGAGATGAATTGTATTGAGATGGTTGAATGCTTCGGATATAAGCTATTGGAAGTCCTTTGGATCGTTCTTGCCAAGTTTTACCATCATTATTGCTCATCCAAAATGAACCATGGTCAGTTCCAACAAATAACAATCCTTTTTTAAGTTTTGATTCGGCTATTGCACCTGCAGCGATTGATTTCTTTTTTGGATCATTTGAATTCGAAAAATCTCCACTTATTAGTTCCCAACTATTACCACGATCAGTTGATTTTAATGCGTGATTTGCGCCATGATATAGTGTTTTAGAATTGTGAGGAGAAATGATATAAGGAGATACAAAGTTAAATTTTAATTTATTTTTTTTAGAAATATTTGTTCTATTTGGTCCAATAGNAATTGATGTATCTGCTGCCATATCTTTACGCAATCCATCTCCATTCTGACGACTAAAATAAACTGTATTTGGATCATCAGGATCGACTTCTGTTACACATCCATCACCGCCACTCCATGGATCTATCCAAAGATATCTCCATACATCAGTCCTCGATTGATTCCATTCTCTNGCGGGTCCATAAACTGTAGCGTCATCTTGGACACCTCCATAAATATTATATGGGTTTTTATTATCAACCGTAATATCATAAAATTCACCAGTTGGAATATTATTGTGATGTAACCAATTATTGCCTTTGTCATAACTCACATAAAGTCCACCATCATTTCCAACAGCAATATGATTTGGATTAATTGGGTTAATCCACAATTCACAATGATCTAAATGAAGTGTTTGTGCCGGACTTGGTTGAATATGTTGTACTAAACCTTTCATTACTGAGAAGGATTTCCCTCCATTTGTACTATTAGCCATTCGAACACCTAAAGCAAATATTTCTTCGTCATCTGATGGGTTGACATATATATCTGCAAAATACCAGCCAATATTATTACTTGGGAAAATATAAAGTGTGTCTTTATGTGCTATATTCCAAGTTCTGCCCCCATTTATTGTTTTATATACTTCAGCTGAATTACCTCCAGTATTATTTCTATTATCGATAAGGGCATAAACTTTTTGTTCGTTTTTATGTGAAACTGCTAATCCAATCCTNCCAATTTTGGGTCCTTTAGGTAATCCCTTTGTCAACTTTTCCCAATTAAGTCCCCCATCTTCACTACGAAAAATTCCACTTTTAGGTCCGTAGACACTTTCCGCAATATTTTGCTTTGAATTGTTTTCCCACATTGACGCATACATAATATTTGGATTGCTTTGAGAAATAACTATATCATTTGCTCTTGTATTTTCATCAACAAAAAGGACGCGCTTCCATGATCTCCCACCATTTTCTGTACGATAAATTCCCATGGATGTACTTTTAGACCAAAATTTTCCCATAGCAGCAACTAAAACTATATCAGGATTTTTAGGGTGCACTGCAATTTCTGAAATATGCCATGTATTATCTAAGCCCAAGTGTTTCCATGAGTTTCCTGCATCATTAGATCGATAAATTCCAGTGCCAGGCATAGTAAAATTTCTATTTTTTCTTAAACTTTCTCCTGTACCAATATAAATAATGTTAGGATCGGACGGTGCTAGGGCAATGTCTCCAATACCTAATGCGGGTTGATCTTCAAAAATAGGTTTCCATGTTAAACCATTATCAACAGTTTTCCACAAATTACCAGAGCCAAATGCAACATACATTGTTCCAGGGTTTTTAGGATCACCTTGTACAGCTTCAACTCGAGCTGAATTCATTACAGGACCCACAGAAATCCAGTCGAGATTAAACAACGTTTGTTCTTTTGCTTTTTGATATTGATCGAAAGAAGAAAAAAGTGGACTTACATNTTTTTGTGCTAAAATTATTGTAGAGCAAAAAATTAGAAGATTGCGCATGATATTATTTTTAATGAATATCAATAACAACATCACCAAGGATATCCATTCTTGGTTGGACACCTAGNCCTGGATCGGTAGATGCTTTCATTCTACCATTATGACGTTGCGGTGCACCTTTAGCTGTACTAACNGTTACATAGCTATTAAAATCAGTTGCTGAAAATAAATATTTTTCTGGTGTACTATGGGCTAAATGAGAAATCGCAGCAGTTGTAATATCACCACCCCAACTATCTTCCAGTGTCATAGCAATTCCTAGTCTTACACAAAGATCTCGAGCTATACTAGCTTTTGTTAGTCCTCCAAACTTACTTATTTTGATATTTACAATATCCATAGCATCATCAGAAAATGCTCGTGAAAGTATATTTATTCCATCAATAACTTCATCAAGAATAAATGGATTAGAAGTNCGTTTTCGAATCGACAAACATTCTTCATATGTTTTACAAGGTTGTTCAATATATACATCAATATCTTCAACAGTTCTTACAACTCGAGCGGCATCGTGCATTAGCCAGCCAGTATTTGCATCAGCAACTAGCTTATCCCCTCTATTAAGAATATCAGATGCCATTTTAATTCGGGCTATATCTTCATCAGGATCTCCACCAACCTTTAATTGAAATCGCCGATATCCTTCATCGCGATATTTTTTTACATTTTCTGCCATTTTATCAGGNTCAACCTGAGAAATTGCACGATATAAAACAAAATCATCTCCATATCTACCTCCAAGCAAATCACATATTGGCATTCTAGCTACTTGACCTTTAATGTCCCAGCAGGCTATNTCGATTGGAGATTTTACATAAGCATGTCCTTTTAAACATTGATCCATTATATAATTAATATTACTTGTCTGAATAGGATTTTGACCAATTAGGTGAGGCGCTAATTCTTTTATTCCAGAACGAACACCGGCAGCATATGCTGGTAAATAAAATGGACCAAGNGGACAACATTCNCCATAACCAATATATCCTTCATCGGTTTCAACAGCGACGATTGTGGAGTCAAAGACATCTACAGATTTGCCTTCAGACCATTTATATGACCCCTCATGCAAAGGAAGNTCAACTTTATATGCGCTAATTCGNTTTATTTTCATAATTAAATATATCTTAAAGGTAATATTTTTAGTGACTAAAATTGGTGTAATTATTTTTAATGCTAATTAAAGTAATTTTACATTAAAGTTTTATATTAAAATGAGGAGATTCTATGAAACCTGATTGGAAAGGTATTTATCCAGCGTTAACAACTAAGTTTACTGATAATTATCAATTGGATTGTGATACATTTATAAAAAATCTTAATGCTCAGTTAGACGCTGGAATTCACGGCTGCGTAATCGCAGGTAGTTTGGGAGAAGCTAGTACCCTTAATCAAGACGAAAAAATTTCCCTTTTAAATGAGTCAGTTAAAAATGTGGATGATAAAATTCCGGTTATAATGAATATTGCTGAGCAGTCTACTTCTGATGCTGTGATTGCAGCTCAGAATGCAGAAGAGAATGGTGCTAATGGATTAATGATGCTTCCTCCTATGCGGTATCTTTCTGATGATAGAGAAACCGTAGAGTTTTATAAATCAGTTGCAACATCTTGCGGTTTACCTATTATGTTATATAATAATCCACATGATTATAAAATTGAAATAACAATACCCATGTTTGAAGAATTATTAAAATTAGATACAATTGAAGCAACAAAAGAATCTACTCGAGATGTAACCAATGTAACTAGAATGCGAAATGCATTTGGGAATGATATTAAGATTCTTTGTGGTGTTGATACGCTAGCTTTAGAAGAATTAGTTTTAGGTGCTGATGGTTGGGTTGCTGGATTAGTTGATGCATTCCCAAGGGAGACTGTAGTTATTTATGAACTAATTCAACAAAATAGGATTGATGAGGCGCGTGAAATATATCGTTGGTTTATGCCTCTTTTGGAACTCGATATACATCCAAAATTGGTTCAAAATATTAAACTAGCAGAATTAGCAACAGGAATTGGTACTGAAAATGTTCGGCCTCCACGTCTTCCACTCATAGGAGAAGAAAGACAACATGTTCAAAAAATAATTAATGATGCTTTGGAAGCTCGCCCTTCTATGCCGGAGATAAATTAATGCTAGAATCAAATCAAATAGGATTTCAAACAAGTTCTAATGGGGACTCACATACTGTTGGTATGGATCCTTCTACAAATGAAGNACTCCCTGGAAAATTCTCAAATGCAAATAAAGATGAAATTAATTTTGCTGTAGATCAAGCCTCGGAAGCCTTCGAAATATCTAAAAATTTATCTGGAGCCGAAAAAGCTAATTTTTTAAATACAATTGCAGATGAAATTATGAATCTAGGGGACCAATTAATTTCGAGATGTTGTGCCGAATCAGGNTTGCCGGAAATTAGGATTAAAGGTGAAAGAGGCCGAACGATTGCTCAATTACAAATGTTTGCTAACCTTGTTAATGATGGGTCTTGGGTTGAAGCAACTATTGAAAGAGCAATGCCAAATAGAGATCCAATTCCAAAACCTGATATACGAAGAACATTAATTCCGTTAGGTCCAGTAGTTGTATTTGCAGCAAGTAATTTCCCCTTGGCTTTTTCTGTGGCTGGAGGCGATACAGCTTCGGCGTTAGCAGCGGGTAACCCTGTTATAGTTAAAGCACATCGGTCTCATCCTGGAACTAGTGCACTAATCGCTTCAGCAATTGTAAATGCTGCAAAAAAAACCGGAATGCCTGATGGGATTTTTTCGCTTCTTCATGGAGAAGGTTCAATAGTAGGACAAGGTTTAATTAAGCATTCTAAAGTAAAAGCTGGAGCTTTTACAGGATCTCAAAAAGCGGGTATGTTGCTTTATGAGTTAGCCAATCAACGTAAAGAGCCGATTCCCTTTTTTGCTGAAATGGGAAGTGTTAATCCAGTTTTATTATTACCTAGTGGCCTCAATAATACAACTGCAAAAATGTTATCCGAATCAATAACAATGGGAGTAGGTCAATTCTGTACAAATCCAGGTCTAATTTTTGCAATTAATAGTGACGAATTAAATAATTTTATTTCTGAATTATCAAATGAATTAATTCAAATAGAACCAGGTGTAATGCTTAATAAACAGATCTGTGCATCATATGATGAAGAAATCGATGAATTATTAAATTATCAAGAAGTCTCAATTGAGGGGCGTTCTGAAAAATCTAAAATAATTAATAGTGGTAGACCAACGCTCGCTTCTATGTCAGCGAGCGCATTTATTAACAATTTAAGATTTACGCAAGAAGTGTTTGGCCCATATAGTTTAATTATACGTTGCAACGAACAATCTGAGATAGATGAAGTGTTAAATAAATTAGATGGACAGCTAACTGGTTCAATAATTGGTGANATATCAGATTTTAAGTTATTCCAATCCTCAATTGATATTATGAAAAAGAAAGTTGGAAGAATAATATATAATGGAGTTCCAACTGGGGTTGAAGTATGCTCATCNATGCAACATGGAGGTCCGTTCCCTGCTTCCTCAGATTCACGCTTTACATCTGTTGGGACTTCTGCGATAAAACGTTTTGTAAGGCCAATAACGTTTCAATCATGGCCANATGATCAATTNCCAGATGAACTTANAGATGATAATCCTCTTAAAATATGGCGATACGTCGACGNAAAATTAACTAAAGATTAATTTCATATGTCAAAACATATATTTGAATGTATAGATGCTCATACCTGTGGAAACCCTATCCGTTTGGTGGTTTCGGGTGGTCCAAAATTAAAAGGTGAAACAATCAAGGAAAAACGTCAGCATTTCATGGCAGAATATGATTGGATATTAAGAGGTCTGATGTTTGAGCCAAGGGGACATGATATCATGTCTGGTAGTTTTCTATATCCACCTAGTAGCGATGATTATGATATTGCCATATTATTTATTGAGACCAGTGGATGTCTACCTATGTGTGGCCATGGAACAATTGGAACAGTTACAATGATGATTGAAGAAGGNNTGGTGAAGCCAAAAAATAATGGTGTTGTTGTTTTAGAAACTCCAGCAGGGAGGGTAGATGCTCATTATGAAATGGTTAATAATAAAGTCACTTCAGTTAAAATAGTTAATGTCCCTTCTTTCCTTTACGCATCTAATTTGATTATTGATTCTTCACATTTNGGATCTATAAAAATTGATGTTTCGTATGGTGGTAATTTTTATGCAATTATAGATAAACAANAAAATTTTAATAGTATGGATGATTTNACTGCAAGTGAATTAGGTGATATGAGCAGAGAGATTCGAATAAAAATAAATGATAATTATNCCTTTTTACATCCTGAAGATGAACGAATAAATAAATGNATTCATGTTTTATGGACTGGTAATCCATCTAAGGAAAATTCTACGGCGAGAAATGGAGTATTTTATGGTGAAAAAGCAATTGATCGATCTCCCTGTGGGACTGGAACATCTGCTCGNATGGCACAATGGTATTCTAAAGGCAAACTATCTATTGGTGATGAATTTATTCATGAAAGTATTATAGGAAGTCAATTTATTGGGAGAATAGAAAAGGAAACAAAAGTTGGTGACTACAGTGCAATAATACCGAGTATTGAAGGGTGGGCNAAGATTTATGGATTCAATAAAATTATTATTGACCCTGAAGATGATCCATATGCTCATGGATTTCAGGTAATCTAACTTTGCCTCATTCTGATATAGTCATCATTGGAGGTGGGGCAATTGGTTTATCTTCTGCTTATTACCTTAATCAAAAAGGGTTTGATGTAACAATTTTAGATAGCAATGATGAAACTCTTTATGATTCTTGTTCATGGGGTAGTTCAGGAATGATTGTNCCAAGTCATATCGTCCCACTAGCAGCACCAGGCGTTGTAAANCAAGGATTAAAATGGCTACTTGANCCAAAAAGTCCNTTCTCNATTGAATTTAAACCATCGATTGAAATGATTTCTTGGCTACTAAAATTTCGTAAAGCTGCAAATAANAAACATGTNANACAAGCAGCAGATCTACTTAGAAACCTTAGNATGGATAGTCGCTCTCTTTATAAAGAGCTTGATGAACATATAAATTTTGAGTTNGAAACTAAAGGCATCTTAATGCTATGTAAGAGTGAAAAATCGCTTGAAGAAGAAATAGCTGTNTCCAATATGGCTCAAGAAATTGGAATGGAGGCAAAAAATTTAAATTCTGCTGAAATCAGTAAAATGGAAACAGAAATGAAAACCGAAGTAGAGGGAGGGGTGTATTATCCATCAGATGCGCACTTTAATCCTGGACTATATTTATCTTCAATGAAAAATGTCCTTATTAATTCAGGTGTCAAAATTTATCATAATACCAAGGTTAGTAAATTAAATATTGATAAAGATAAAATTA
Source organism: Fidelibacterota bacterium (assembly GCA_002713455.1). Classification (GTDB taxonomy): domain Bacteria; phylum Fidelibacterota; class Marinisomatia; order Marinisomatales; family TCS55. Next base: position 2,385 of record PASX01000012.1, on the reverse strand, counting down.
CTTCAGTAAATACAGCAAGTGATAATTGGTTAGCAAAGATATTTGTTTTATGTGCAGGTTCTTTTTCTTCAAATCTTATTAAGCAAATTAATCTTAATATGCCATTGATGTCAGGTAAAGGATATAGCATAAGTATTAATAATGCTCAGAAAAAACCATCTTTTCCAGCAATTTTAGTTGAAGCTAGGATTGCTTCGACACCAATGGATCATATATGGCGTTTGGGAGGAACTATGACTGTAAATAATGGCTCAACAAAAATAAACAATACAAAATTAAATGCTATGATACGAAATGTTAAAAAATATTATCCAGAATATGACGTTTCATCGGCAAAAGACCTTAAGCCATGGGTTGGCCTAAGACCATTATCAGCTGATGGATTACCTTATATAGGTTCATTTAAAAAATTTCCTAATTTAATTGCCGCCACAGGTCATGCGATGTTAGGAGTAAGCCTTGCNCCAGTTACNGGAAATTTAGTATCAAAAATAATTTCAAATGAAAATTNTGATTATGATATGCAATTATTATCGCCAGATCGATTTTAGATTATGATTTATTATGGCTCTNTCGTTTAAGAATCGATTCAAATATAATCTTTATCTTTGGTATTTTGGACTAGCCAAGGTTCGACTAATAAATTTTTGNCGNCCTCAAATTGTNGATGTGAATAAAAAAGAAGTCATATTATCTATACCATTAAATAGACGNACGAGAAATCATGTCGGGTCAATGTATATTGGTGTTATGACAGTTGGTGTTGATCTTGTTGCAGGTTTGACAGCCATGCTAAAAATCCGAGAATCTAAAAAAAATGTAATTTTAATTTTTAAAGATATGACTTCTAATTTTTTGAAGAGGGCAGAGGGAGATGTCCATTTCATTTGTAAAATTCGTGAAAAAATAGCTGAGGCCGTTGATGAAACAATAGAATCAGGTGAGCGCGTNAATTTACTTGTACCAGTAGTTGCTATAGTTCCAGATAAATTCGGAGATGANCCAGTAGCTGAATTTACTATCACTCTTTCACTCAAAGAAAAATAGGATATTTTTTTAATGAAGTCATCTCGTGCCTACATGATGTTNATCGTTGCTGCATTAATGTGGAGTCTAGGGGGATTATTTATNAAATTAGTTGATTTACATCCAATAAGTATATCAGGNGTAAGAAGTTTGGGNGCAGCACTTTTATTGTTAGTTTATATCTCAAAACCAAAATGGCATTGGAATCGTTATTTTGTTATAGGGGTTCTATCTTATTGTGCGATGGTGATGTTTTATGTAATTGCAATGCGATTAACAACAGCAGCTAATGCAATCTTTTTGGAATTTACGGCACCTATATACGTTGTGGTTTTCGCATATTTTTTGTTAAACGAAAAGATCAATCGTTTTGATGTTTTATCAATGACAATTATTTTCACTGGGATGGGTCTCTTCTTTATAGATGAACTATCATTTTATGGTCTCTGGGGTAATATATTAGCATTATTAGCAGGGGTTTGTCTTGCGTTAGTTACTGTTTTAATTCGAAAAGAAAAAGAAACTGCATTTGAAATTGTATTTTATGGNAATTTACTTACAGCAATNATTTGTCTTCCTACAATAATCAANNATTTATCTTTTAATTATCAGCCTGATTGGTTGATAATTTTTGGTTTGGGTATTTTTCAACTCGGAATTCCATATATACTCTACACAAAAGCTTTAAAATATGTACCTGCAATTGATGCAATTTTAGTTGGAATGTTAGAGCCTGTACTTAATCCTGTTTGGGTTTTCTTATTTATTGGTGAAGCTATGGGTGAATGGGCATTTATTGGGGGAGTTTTAGTTATTACAGGTACGTTAGGTAGAGTGCTAATTAAACAAAAAATAGAGGCGAAAATATGAATGGAACTGTCAAAGAATATGATAAAACAAAAGGTTTTGGTTTTATTTCAGGAGATGATGGAGAAGATTATTTTGTTCATGTNTATGGCTTGGGACCAAAACTCAGAAAATTTGGTTTAGTTCAAGGTCAAAAAGTTGCTTTTGATATTGATTTTGATATGAAAGGTGATAAGGCTNTAAATGTAAGGCCAGGAAAATAATTATTTTAGATAAGTTATTCTTTGAGTTAGGATAGACCCTAATGCTTCTACTTTTATTAAATATGTACCAGCAGCCCATCCATCAGGTGAAATCTGAAATTCATGAAATCCACTAGTCTTACTACCTAAATTTTTAGATAAGACTTGGCGCCCATTTAATGAAAAGATTTTTATTTTAACCTGACTTGCCTTAGGTAATTCAAACTGAATCATTGCTGTAGGATTAAATGGATTTGGATAAGCTGGATGAAGTTTAAATGATGATGGCGTGTTAGATGTATTTTTTAAT
>PASX01000011.1 GCA_002713455.1 Fidelibacterota bacterium | reverse complement strand
ATGCTTTAGTTGAAGCACCAAAAGGAGAAGGAGGGCTTTATCGATCAAATAACCGTGGTGAATCATTTAAATTAGTAAAAACGGACCCTAAAGATGTTCGACATCTAGTAAATCGTCCCTTTTATTATATTAATATATCATCGAATCCAAAAAATGCAGATATACTTTTTTCAAATGCAAACCGCTTTATGAGATCTGATGATGGTGGGAAAAATTGGAGAATTCTNTCTACNCCNCATGGNGATAATCATGATATCTGGATTCATCCANAAGATACCTCTCTTTGGGTTCAATCAAATGATGGCGGAGTAAATGTTACATTTAACTCTGGAAAAACATGGACGACACAATCGAATCAGCCAACAGCTGAACTCTACCAAGTTGAAGTAGATGATCAATATCCATATTGGCTATACGCTGGGCAGCAAGATAATTCAACGATAGCTCTTCCTAGTTTACCACCCTACAATTCTGCTGGTGGCGGTATTGGTTTTTGGACTGCAGTTGGTGGGTGTGAGACAGGACCTGCTGTACCTAAACCAGGTAACCCAAATATAGTTTATTCTAATTGTAAAGGTCGTTTTGGGGTATACAATAAACTTACAGGACAAGAGCGGCAATACTATGTTGGTGCTGCCAATATTTATGGTCATAATCCTAAAGATATGAAGTTCCGTCTTCAGCGAGTTACTCCAATTCATGTTTCACCTCATAATCCAGATAAGGTTTATCATGCATCACAATATGTTCATCAAACAATAAATGATGGTGAAAATTGGAAAATTATTTCACCCGATCTTACTGCATTTGAGCCTGACAAGCAGGTTATCTCTGGAGGACCAATTACTAGAGATATAACAGGTGAAGAGAATTATAGTACGATTTATTCCCTTCAAGAATCTAAGCTTAAACGAGGTTTGATATGGGTTGGTGCTAATGATGGTCCCGTCCATGTAACCAAGGACGGCGGTAGAAGCTGGACTAACGTAACCCCTAAAGGCTTAAAGCCTGGTGGTCGCGTTGATAGTGTTGAACCATCAGTACATAACCCATCTAAAGCTTATATTGCTGTTTTAAGGTATCAATTAGGGGATTGGAAGCCATATATCTATCGAACCAATGACTATGGAAACTCATGGACATTATTAACAACTGGTTCAAATGGTATCCCTAATGATTTTCCAACTAGAGTTTTAAGAGAAGATCCAAATAAAGAAGGAATACTTTATGCTGGTACTGAATTTGGTATGTTTATTTCATTTGATGACGGAATGAATTGGGAAGCTTTTCAACAAAATTTACCGGTAACTCCGATTACAGATATAAAATTGATAAGAGATGATTTAGTGCTTTCTACAATGGGGCGCGGATTTTGGGTTTTGGACAATGTTAGTACAATTCATGATAGAAGTAAAACGGTTGGAAAGAATTATTTATCCAAGCCTAAAAATTCATATCGATTTAGATATCGTGGTACAAATAAAAAAAATATTCCTTATTATCCGGGGCCTTCAGTAATTATAGATTATTTTTTGTCAGAAAAAGTATCAGCAGATATTAAGCTCGATATCTTAGATGATAATAATCAAGTTATCTATTCAGCGTCTAGTGCAAAGAAAAGTGAAAGTAAAGAAGTAACGGATATGTCAACAGGGTTTGTCCAAACAATCTCGGGTGTTTCACTAACAAAAAATGTTGGAGCTAATCGCTTTCTTTGGAATATGCGACATGCTGGAGCATGGGATAAAGACCCCAAAAGAGCTTTTTTGAATGGTCCTATTGTAAAACCAGGTAAGTATTTTGTTGAATTGACTGTTGATGGTAAAAAAATTAAATCTGAATTTGAAATTTTGATGGACCCAAAAATTATAAATTCAGGTATTCGTCATCATCATTTAAAAGCTCAAGAAAAATTAGCATTAAAGGTTAGGGAATTATTAACTAATAGTAAAATGATGGCATATAAGCTTGAAGATGTTACTAATGGTCCAAAGCTAAAGATAAAGAAGGAACTAGTAACAAACGACGGACCTTATCCTCAGCCAATGCTCATTGACCAAACAAGATACCTAGCCTCAATGATTAATAGAGTTGATCAAGAACCTGGTGAAGATGCTTATATTCGATATGAGGAATTATTATATCAGTTTGAATCATTGCAAAATGCCCTAAATAATCTAAATGACTAGTGGAGAAAGTTAAAACTATGGACATGAAAAAGTATTTTTTTATAGTGTTATTTGTTGGTATTTCAAGTGCTCAACTTCAATCACCAGAAGAGATTTTTGGATTTAAAGTTGGGACTGATAGGAAATTAGCTGATTACTCACAGATGCTTTCTTTTCATCGGCAACTTGCAAATAATTCCGATCGGGTGATATTAAAGGAAATTGGTAAATCATCTGAAGGTCAACCAATGATATTATTATTTATTTCTACACCTGAGAATTTATCTCAGTTAGATAAATGGAAAACGATAAGCAGTGAACTTGCTCGAGCAAGGATANNTGANGATAAAGCGAGAGAACATGCTAAAAATGGGAAGACCATTCTATGGATTGATGGAGGAATGCANGCGACAGANCGTGCACATGGTCAAATGACTGCTGAGCTTGCNTATAGGGTGGCTACTGAAGAATCCTCAGANATGAAAAAAATACGTGATAATGTAATTTTATTGCTTATGCCAGTNATTAATCCAGATGGGATGAGATTGGTTGTTGATTGGTATAGGAAAAACCTAGGCACACCATATGAAACGACTGGGCCACCAGTCCTTTATCAAAAATATGTAGGCCATGATAATAATCGTGATTGGTTTATGAATAATATGTTAGAGACTCAAGCTGTAACAAAAATATTGTATAACGAATGGTACCCTCAAATCGTATATAATCATCATCAAGCAGGACCTGCATGGGCAAGAATATTTTTACCACCATTTGCAGATCCTGTTAATCCGAATATTCATCCTGGAGTTACAACAGGTGTTAATTTAGTAGGAACAGCAATGGCGAATCGTTTTGCCATAAAAAAAATGGGAGGAGTTGTTTCAAATTTTCAATATAGCATGTGGTGGAATGGTGGAATGCGAACCGCTCCTTATTTTCATAATCAAATTGGTATATTAACTGAAACAAGTCATACTACTCCAACTCCAAGATATTATGATCCTAAATCTATTCCTAAATCAGTTGGAAGCCGTCGAAGTAGGCTTGTAAATGATGGAACTGATATTTTTTTACCACTTCCTTGGGAAGCAGGTGAATCACATTTTAGAGATGCGGTTGATTACATGTTAACAGCATCAATGGGAGTTTTGAATATTGCAGCTGATTTAAGAGAGAAGTGGTTATTTAATATTTATAGTATGGGTAGAGATGCTATTAAAGATGGAAGCAAAAAAGGCCCTTATGCTTATATAATTCCAAATGACCAATGGGATGCATATGAGACAGGAAAATTTTTAAGTGTTTTAAGAATGTCTGGGATTGAAATTAACCAATCAACTAAAACATTTAAGATAAATAATAAAAAGTATCCTAAAGGAACCTTTATTATTTATAGTTCTCAAGCTTTTCGTCCACATTTAATTGATATGATGGAAAAACAAAATTATCCTCAAATCACAGATTCTAGTGGAAAGCCAAAAGTACCTTATGACTTAGCAGGATGGACACTTCCTTTGCAAATGGGTATTTCAGTTGATCGTGTAAATGATTCTTTCAAAGTAGATACTAAGACAGTTAGTGCCTTATCTATAAATATGCCGAATGGAAAAGTTTCAGGGAGCGCAAAAAATGGCTATTTATTAACTGGAAAGTCTAATGCATCATTTATTGCTGTCAATCAATTGCTATCAAAAGGAATAGATGTTTTTAGAACTAATGATGGTTCATTTTTTATTAAAAGTAATAAACAGCTGAATAAATCTATCTTAAACCAAATGAGTGAGCAATACAGTATCAACTTTGAAGGCTCTAAAAATGATTTAAGTAAAAATTCTACAAAATTATCCATGCCAAAAGTAGGTATATATAAATCTTGGATGGCAAACATGGATGAAGGTTGGACACGTTGGATCCTTGAGCAGTATAAGTTTCCCCTTGATACTTTACATAATAAAGATATTCAAAAAGGTGATCTAAGTAAATACAGTGCAATTATATTGCCATCACAAAGTAGCAATGGAATTCTCAATGGTCATATGCCAAACACTATGCCTGAAAAGTATACTGGTGGAATTGGTTTATCTGGGACACTTGCTTTGAAAAAGTATGTAGAAAATGGAGGAAGAATTATTTCTTTAGATGCATCATCTGATTTTGTAATAAGTCAATTTGGTTTACCTATAAGAAACGATGTTTCTTCTATTCCTTCAAGTAGTTTCTTTATTCCTGGATCATTAGTGAGCATTAAAGTAAATAATGATCCATTAACTATGGGCGTTCAAAAACAATCTGTAGCATATTTTGTTCGAAGTCGAGCTTTTAGTATTATTGAGCTAAATAAAAAAGGTGAGGGTGGAATAGAACAAAGGAAACAGCCACCTTCTCAACCAGTAAAAGTATTAGCACGCTATGCTAATGATAATATTTTGCTAAGCGGTTGGGCTATTGGAGAAAAACAATATATCGGTGGAAAAATTGCAATGGCCAGCGTTTCTGTGGGAAAAGGAGAGGTAGTATTAATTGGATTTCGGGCACAACATCGTGCACAGCCAAGAGGAACATTTAAATTATTATTTAATGGATTATACTAATCTTGCTATTTTATTTCAAACTAACTAAAAACAAAGAATCATTATGAAAAAAACATTATTATTTTTTAGTCTCATCGCTATTAATGCTCAGTCAATCACTCCTGAGCAGATCGAACTCTTAACATTTCGAAATATTGGTCCTGCTGTTGCAGGTGGAAGAATACATGATGTTGAAGTTGTGCCTAATTCTCCTGAAATAGTTTTTATCGCATCAGCTTCAGGAGGTATTTGGAAGTCCACTAGTAAGGGAACAATGTGGAAGCCAGTCTTTGACAATCAAGTTGTTTCTAACTTTGGCGATATAGCTATATCTAAATCTGATCCTAAAGTTTTATATGCTGGAACAGGTGAGCAGCAAAATAGGCAGAGCACAAGCTGGGGAAATGGCGTTTATAAGTCTACAGATCAAGGTGAATCTTGGACTTCAGTTGGTCTAGAGAATACATATCATATTGGAAAAGTTATTATTCACCCAAAAAATCCAAATATTGTTTATGTTGCTGCACTTGGTAATCTTTGGAATGAATCAAAAGATAGAGGTGTTTATAAGACCACAAATGGTGGAAGATCATGGAAAAAGGTTCTTTATATCAATAACCGTACTGGTGTTGTTACTCTTGAAATCGATAAGAATGACCCAAATATCTTATATGCTGCTGCCTACCAAAGAATGCGAAAAGTTTGGGGTTTTAATGGCGGTGGGCCAGGTAGCGCAATCTATAAAACCACTAATGGAGGTGGTAAATGGACAAAGCTTTCAAAAGGGTTACCTCCAGGAGATAAAGGAAGAATTGGACTAGCAGCATCTCGTACGAGGTCAAATATTATATATGCCACCATTGAGCATGCAGATTCAAGTGGTTTTTATAGGAGTGCAGATGGAGGGAATAATTGGAAAAGAATGAATAGCTTGAACCCACGCCCAATGTATTATAGTCATATTCATGTTGATCCTTCTAACGATGATATTGTTTATATGCTAGCAACTGAATTTTATAGAACTGAGAACCGTGGAAAGACTTTTTATCAAATGCCTACGCGTCCGACTTATGATGTAGGAGTTCATAGTGATCATCATTCTTTATGGATCAATCCAAAAAATTCAAATCATTTCTTTTTAGCTGGAGATGCTGGACTTCATGAAAGTTGGGATTATGGTAAGACGTATAACCGTTTAAATAATATACCAATAGGTCAGTTTTATGGTATGGGTGTTGATATGGATATACCTTACAATATTTATGGTGGCATGCAAGATAATCATTCATGGATGGGCCCAAGNTCTACTCGACATTGGTTAGGAATTTTAGCTGATGATTGGGTGCANGTNGGTTTTGGAGATGGTATGTATCAACAACCTGATCCTAAATCTAATGTTTTATATAATGCATCTCAAAATGGTGGTATAATTCGAGTGGATCGAAAAACAGGAAATATGCAAGGTCTAAAGCCCGTACCTCAAAACTCAGATGAAAAATANCGTTTTGATTGGGTAACCCCTCTTGCAGTNTCAAAACATAATTCTAAAAAGATTTTTTTAGGNGGTAATCGATTATTTATTAGTGAAGATGCTGGTGTATCATGGACTGCATCACCAGACTTATCAACTCAAACAAATAGAGATTCACTTGAAATAATGGGAGTTTTNGGTATTGATACTAAACTTTCAAGAAATGATGGNACNTCATCATATGGAGAAATAATATCTATTTCAGAATCACCATTATGGGATAGAGTAATTTGGGTGGGCACTGATGATGGAAATGTNCAAGTGTCTAAGGATGCAGGTAAAACTTGGGATGAAGTCGGTCAAAATATTCAAGGGTTACCATCAAATTCATATGTAAGNAGAGTGCTAGCTTCTAAAAAAGGACGNCCAATATCTTATGTCACCTTTGATCGTCATCGTGAAGGAGATTGGAAACCATATGTTTTTAAAACTGAAGATTATGGTCAATCATGGATAGCTTTACATAATGACTTACCCAGTGGTTCGATTAATGTTATTGTAGAGCACCCAGATAACCCTGATGTTTTATTTATTGGTACAGAAAATAGTGTTTTTGTATCAGTTAATGGTGGCTCTGGTTGGACTAAATTAAAGGCTAATTTACCAACGACATTGTATGACGATATGGTAATTCACCCACGAGAAAAAGATCTTGTTTTAGGAACTCATGGAAGAAGTTTTTGGGTATTAGATGACACAACTCCGTTTGTTGAGTGGAATCAATCTCAAAATAACAATCTATTTTTATTCTCCATTCGACCAGCCACATTATTTTACTACTGGAAAGATACTTCTTATCGTGGTCAGGAAGAATGGGTTGGTCCTAATCCACCGTATGGAGCTCTAATTAACTTTGTTGTTAATAGTGATGCGGATTCAGCAAACATTACAATAAGTCGAAAAAAGAAGACTGTCAGAGAATATAAAATTGCAGTTAATAAGGGTAAGATAGATCAGATAGTTTGGGATTTAAAATATTCACCACCATCTTTTCAAAATAATGAACGTGAGACTGAAGGCCTAACTAAGCCAGATGACTCTCAATTATTGCCAAGGCCCCCTCATAGCCTTGATCCACAAGGTCCAGATGTTTCGCCTGGAACATATCTTGTAACTATTTCCACAGATGACGAATCTTTTTCTCAAAAAGTTAAGGTGAATGGAGACCCAAAATTAGATTTGAAGGCAGGCGACTATAGGAAGCGTGAACTATTCCTAATTGATCTCCATGAATTTCATGAAAAAGTTTTTGTCAAAAATAATGAATTGAAGGAAACGGTTAAGGAATATGAAAAAACAATGGATGAAGATGATGATGAATTAAAAAATATGAAAGCTTTACAGAAAAAAGTAAATACCATTCGTTCAGGAGCAATGAGGTTAGCGAGTGAGCTACAAGGTGGAGGAGTTCGACAAGGATCATTCTATCCTCCTACAGATACACATCAACAGCGCTATGGTCAGTTAGTAGGTCTGTGGGAAGAAGTTCAATCGAGCGATAATGAGTGATCTACCTGTATTAAAAAAAATTGGAATTATTTTTGGCTGGGGGATATTTAGTTATCTATTTAGTCAGTTGTTGCTAGATGTAGAACTCACGCAAAAAGGATTTTTTATTTTATTGTTTTGTGCTGGACTATGGATGACAGAGATTGTTCCCCTACCTGTCACAGCTCTTTTTGTACCTGTTTTAGCCTATTTTTTGGGAATTTTAGGTCCTAAAGCAGCAATGGCACCATTTTCAAATACAATTATCTTTTTGTTTATGGGCGGATTTACTTTAGCNGCTTTGCTTAACAANCATGGAATTGATCTATGGCTTGCAAATAAAGTTANGCGATTATCAAAAGGTAGATTNTGGNTATCTNTTATCGGATTTTTTGCTGTNACAAGTTTCTTATCAATGTGGATGAGNAATACATCTACAACCGCTATGATGATACCNATTGCAATTGCTCTTATTGATAAACAATACCCTAGAATGAGAACTTTGCTNATTCTAGGGACAGCNTATGCTGCAAATATTGGTGGGAACGGAACAATGGTTGGTTCTCCTCCAAATCTAATTGCTGTTGCAGCGTTAGACCTTGACTTTTTTACCTGGTTTAAAGTTGGGCTCCCTACGACTATTNTAATGTTTCCTTTAGTTATTNTGGCGCTATGGCTTATGATAAANCCAGAAGAGGATGCAGTCTTAAACCAGCTTGAAATANAAAATTATGAGTGGACCCCTCAAGCTAAAGGAACTATAGCCCTATTTATTTTTACTGTAATATGTTGGATATTCTCAAGTATAATAGGTCCATACCTTGGTTTAGANAAATTTGACCAGATGATTGCAATACTTATCACAGGCTTAGCTCCNTTTTTTGGTTTAATTACTTGGAAAGAGCTAGANAAAAAGATAGGNTGGGGAATATTGCTTTTATTTGGAGGNGGAATTTGCCTTTCAGTTGTACTGGCNAATACTGGAACGTCNAAGTGGCTNGCAACAGCTTTGTTAGGATCGATCGCAGGTGCACCAAATTGGGTCATAATNATTTCTTGTATTNCTCTAATGGTATNTTTGACAGAACTATCCTCTAATACTGGNTCTGCTTCNATCTTAATACCTGTGATGATAGCACTTGCAGGNGAGTTTAANCCTGCTGTTACATATGCTTTAGTTTTTGGAGTTGGGCTTGCTGCAAATTGCGCTTTTATGCTTCCAGTTGCAACGCCACCAAACGCACTAGTTTATGGAACGGGCTACATTGCTCAAAAAGATATGATGAAAACAGGAATGATCTTAAATATTTTTTCAATTTTTATTGTATTTTTAACAGTTAGTTTGTTTGCTTAGCTAAGATGAGTTTCCTACATAAATCAATATTCGCAAGTATTGTTTTTTCTATACTTTTTATCGGCTGTCAAGAATCAAAAGATGCTGAAGAATCAGTTGTTATTGTTCCTAAAGATACTGTCAAAGAAGAAGTTTTTCCTAAGCTAGGTCATGACGCACCATATTATGCAGATTCTATGTATTATGGACGAGAAAAGTATATAGAATACTATGCTGGCAATTTGCCTATAATTTTATCTGTTCCACATGGTGGTAGGGAAGTACCTAGTGAAATCCCTGATCGCTCTTATGGTACAATGGTAACAGATGATAATACCTATGAAATGTCCAAAGTAATTTTGGATACAATGGAAGCTCGCTTCGGAGCGAAACCTCATATGATTCTATGTAGATTGAAAAGAACAAAAATTGATGCAAATCGAGATAGTTTAGAAGCAGCACAAGAAAATAGATTTGCGCATAGGGCCTGGCAAGAATATCATTATTATATAGGTTCGGCAAAAAAGAAAATCGAGTCGGAATTTGGTAGCGGATTATTTTTAGATATTCACGGTCATGGTGCTAACCCAGATGGATATTATGATTTAAGAACCTGGTTAGGCTATTTAATGCCAGGGAGTGTTCTAGATCAAGCTGATGAAGAATTAAATACAAGTGAGAATTCAAATAAAACTAGTATCAGAGCTCTCGTTGATAGTTCATCTTTTTCATTTATAGAAGTTTTAAGAGGCAAGCACAGCTTTGGAAGTTTAATGGATAGTTTAGGCTATAAATCTGTACCTAGTAAAAAATATCCTGGGCCTGAGGGGTCACGCTATTTTTCCGGCGGCTATAATACCGCTCGTCATGGATCAAGGAATGGGGGAACTATCAGCGCTATTCAAATTGAAGCACCGAAACCTGGCATTAGAGAGAATCAGCAAACTTGGTCTAATTTCGCTAGTGCACTTGCAACTGTAGTTGACGAATATTATTTTCGACATCTTGGACGAAGAATAAAGAATTAATTATTAGATAAGGTTTTGTAAAACTGTTCTGCAGCTGATGGAGCCATTCCTGCATTTGAGTGGCCGACATTAGGTACAGTAAAAATTTTCCAATTAAATTGAAGGCTGAGCTCTTCAGCTTTAGATTTTGCAGTAGTATAAAAATATTTTCCCCTAGCATAACGATGTGGACCTTGGCGCATTGCCTCATCTGTCTTCCTTAATGAAGAACTATTGGGGTCAGTATCATTTTCGCCTAACAAGATAACCAATGGTAATAAAAATTTTTCTTTAAGTATATTTTCATTTAAAGGGGAATTGTTTAGTCCATATGGAAAAGTCTCTTTGTAATGCGCTAAAGTATACCACCCAGAATTAGAAGGAATAATGATAGACGCATTCTTTGGCTCAGAAAAAAGCGCAAAACGATGTACAAATTGACCACCACCAGAATGACCATAAATTCCATAGGTTTTTGCTTTTGTAACATTAGAATCCTGAATGGTAGAAAAAATATTTTCAATAAGATTAAATGTCCATTTTTCTGGTTCAGTAAATTTATCGTCTATAAACATTCCCCCTTGTTGATAATATTGAGAATTAGGATAGTATAATTCATTGATTTCAGGACAAACTATTAATGTTTTATATTTTTCTGCTGAAGTAGCCCAGTCACCACAATAATTTGATGCATCTCGATTCTGTCCATGCATCACAAAAATTACTGGAATATCATCATTCGTATAGTCAGGCATATAGGTATAGACCGTTATAGGTTTATCTGATAGCGGCTCATAATCATTATATTCGAATTTTCCATATTTAAAAGGTATGAAGGAAGTATTTGCAATTTTTTCTTCTATTTTTTCATTACTATCTTCACAGCCTGTCGATACTATAACCATAGTAATGATTATCACTCTTAAATATTTAAAGTGTTTGATATTCATGAATCCATTAATTTTTATAATTGGAAATATTAGATATTTTCATCGGTCTATTGTAATAAATTTATAATTAATCATTTAACAGGTATTCATATCAAATGAGTCAAAAGAAAAAAATTGTTATTTTGTCCCATGGAGCTTTTAATTATATCAAAAATAAAACAGGGAACATGTTAATTCGTTATAGGACTGATGAAGTTATCGCTCTGCTAGATAGAACAAAATCAGGCATGACTGCAAATGATGAGTTAGGATATGGAGGTAATATTCCTGTTTTAGATAATTTTGATGCCTGTATTGACCTTGAACCCGATACACTGGTAATTGGGAATGCTTCGCAAGGTGGATTTATAAGTGATGATTATCGAGCTGAAGTGATTAAAGCAATTGAATTTGGCTGTGATATCATTAGTGGAATGCATCATTTTATCAACGATGACGTTGAATTTGTTCAATTAGCTGAAAAACATAATGTTTCACTATTTGACCTGAGACGCCCTCCAGATCCTCCTAATTTTCCAAAGGGTTCCTGGCATAAAAGAAAAATACCAGTTTTATTGATTGTTGGGACTGATTGTGATACTGGAAAAATGACGACAGCTTGGGAAGTATCTGAAAGATTAAAGTCAAGAGGTCGAAAAGTTGAATTTATTGGCACAGGTCAAACTGGGATTCTTTTAAGTGGGGCAGGTGTGCCAATTGATGCTGTAAAAGCAGATTTTATGGCTGGAGAGATTGAACATTTAATTGATAAAGTATCTGAAGATACGGAGTTGATTATTGTCGAAGGTCAAGGTGCTTTGACGAACCAATATTATGCTGGCGTTACGCTTGGTTTACTTCATGGTGCGATGCCAGACTATATGCTAATGACGCATGATCCTGCGCGTGACCTAGATGTAACTGATTATCCAATGGCAACTATGAGACTGGTTATGGATATGCATTTAGATCTTATGAGTAATTTTAAAAAATCAAAATTTATAGGGATTAATTTGTTAACATTCAAATTATCTGATGAAGATGCGAAAAAAGAAATTGATAAGGTAAAAGAGGAGTATTCTATGGCAACAACTGATTTAATCAGATATGGTAGTAATGAACTTATCGAAACTATCGAGGATTTATTATGATTAAGAAAATATTTTTTTGTTTTATTTTATTTTTTGCTTCATGTGTATCTAACCTAAAGATATCTGATGGTTTTTACCCTGAATCATTACAAAAGGTAAGTCAATCAGTGAATGGGGTAGTTTCAACAGCTCATCCGCTTGCAACAAAAGCTGGAGTTGCAATGCTTCAAAAAGGTGGTAATGCCATAGATGCTGCTGTTGCATCTGCATTTGCTCTATCAGTTGTTGAACCATCTATGAGCGGCATCGGAGGTCGNACTCAAATTCTTATCTATTCTCCTCAGTCTGGCTTTCATGGAATCGATGCTACGACTGCAGCGCCGAATGATTATGATTATGACAATGCACCAAAAAAGCGATATGGATATCCAAGCATTGGGGTTCCTGGAGTTGTAAAAGGATTATCTAAAGCATTGTCAGAGCATGGCTCTCTTTCGCGAGAGGATATAATGAAACCAGCGATCCAATTAGCAAAAGAAGGACATAAATTAATTACTGGAGAAGCTATTAGACAGTCGATGGTTTATGAACAATTGAAAGAATTTGAAGGTTCAAGACAATATTTTTTAAATCCAGATGAATCATCTCGCCGTCCTGGGCAATGGGTTATACAAAGTGATCTTGCTAAAGTTTTACAGGCCATATCAGATGAAGGAGAGGAAGTATTCTACAAAGGTTGGATCGCTGAAGCGATTGTAGAAGATAATCAGAAAAAAGGAGGGGTACTTTCTATGCAGGCATTGGCAGAGTATGAAGCACTAGATGCCCATATTGTCAATGGTTCCTATAGAGGAAATGATCTCACGGCATTGTGGATGCCTTCATATGGTGCTATTACGATAGAAGCATTACACATCCTCGAAACTTATAGCAGTAGTCGTATTAATGATAATCAAGTTTGGGGTGAAGCTGTATATCAAGCAATTAAATTTGCTTATCTTGATAGAAAAGAACAAAAGTCATTGGATGATGCAGATAGATTAACTTCAAAAGAATGGGCTCAAAAACGTGCTAGCGAGATTAGCAATGATCAAACAAATTTAGACTTAGAAGAATTAACTGAATCATTTTCATCGGTTATGGGTCACACAACTCATTTAACTGTTGTTGATAAAGATGGTATGATTGCGGTATTAACCCAAACAGTTGGTACTTCTATGGGGTCAAAAGTAGCTACACCAGGTTTGGGTTTTGTTTATGCACAAACATTAGGTGGGTATTTAGGGGAGGTTAAAGCTGGACAAAGAGCCGCTTCTCATATATCACCAATGATTGTTTCAAATGATGGAAATCCATTCTTGGGTCTTGGAGCAGCTGGCGGTTCAAGAATACCTTCATCTATTGTTGCTGTTGTAAGCAGAATAGTTGATCATGGATATTCTTTAGAAAATGCAATGGCAATGCCTAGGGTTCACCCTTCAGATGAAGGAATCAATATAGAATTTACAGGTCAAAATGGGTTTAGTTTGGCAGATAGCAGCTATTTTTCATCAATGGGGCATGAAGTGTCAGTTACCAGGGGAAAAGCAAGATTTGGTCGAATTCACGCNGTTATGAAAGANCCTGATGGCAATGGTTGGTTTGGTGTTGCTGATCCAGATTGGGAAGGTAGTGCTGATTCTCCAAATTAATTGATGAATTTTTCTTTTACAAAATATCGAATTAGATGTACGCATCCTTTTGGCATTTCTCGTAGTAGCCATGATCATTATGATATTATTTACCTATATTTAGAGAATAATGGTTTTGTTGGTAGAGGAGAAGCGGCTCCTTCAGATAGATATAATGAAACTACTGATTCTATAATGGCAATTTTAGAGAACGNGATAAGNATTCCTGACAAAATGGANGATCCAGTCAAATTTTCAGAAGCAATATTTTCACAATGCAATAATATGAAATCACTTGAAGTTGCATTCTCGATGGCTATCTTAGACCTTTGGTGTCAACAAAATCATATTTCATTACATGAATATTTTGATGCTGATCCAAAAAGTGCACCAAAAACCTCTTATACNATTTCAATAGGAGATATGGATTTAATAGGTGAAAAGGTTNCTGAAGGATCTCCATATTCGATACTAAAAGTGAAGTTGGGTATGGGGATAAAAAAAGACAAAGAAATTGTTAAGGCTATTAGATCTTTTACAGATAAGATAATTCGAGTAGATGCAAACGAAGGTTGGGATCTAGAAACAGGTATTGAAATGTGTAAGTGGCTTAAAGAACAAGGTGTAGAATTTGTCGAACAGCCTTTCAANTCAACTAATTTAAAAGACACAGCNGANCTTAGAANGAANTCTCCNTTNCCGNTGATAGCAGATGAAAATAGCTTAACATCAANTGATATTCCAGANATTGACGGCGTNTTNGANGGAATAAATATAAAATTAATGAAATGTGGAAGTCTTTTCGAAGCATTAAAAATGATAANAATGGCTCGCGAAAGAAATATGGAAAT
>PASX01000010.1 GCA_002713455.1 Fidelibacterota bacterium | reverse complement strand
ACATACTCATTTAGCTTTGTTCTTTTCCAGCTATGCGAGCATGATAGACATTTCATCTTATATCTTTATCTTTTTNANGATAAGCATTTCATAAGTACACCCGGTAGGATTCGAACCCACAACCTTTCGGTCCGTAGCCGAACGCTCTATCCAGTTGAGCTACGGGTGCATAAATAAATTTTCAGCAAGTGAGATGGTAAAATTAAANCTAATATTTCTGTCNCCAAAACTTATTTAGNAAATAGACTATTAAAATTCATATTCAATAACCTGNAAAATTTCTTTACTATTATAATTTTGAATCCAGGCTACAACTTTAATATCATTACTATTCCAATTGATAGATGGATGATCTATCCAATTTTTCGGCATAGACCAACTGAATGAATCAACTCGCTTATCCGCTGCAATGTAATTCATTTTTTTACCTGAATTTCCTGTTAATATCTCAATAACTGCATCATGATGATCAGTTAAACCATTTGGAGATTTAGAATACTTTACATGACCCATGACAGTTGCTACATAAAGCCTAATATCAGAAGAAGAATTTGAAATTGAACTACTAGTTACATTAAAATCTATACTATTGCCTGATTGGTTTCCGTCTATTAAAATTTCATATAAGCCAACTTCATTTAAATAAGTTNGTGGATCATTTTTCCAATTATTTGNATTTGATCCAGAATCTTTACCATTNGTATACATATGAGGTGTGTAGTTATTGCCATAATAATTATTCCGATCGCGGTTCATTGAAATATTTGCTAAATACATAGGATCATTTCCTTGGCCTGGCCACCAAACATGATAAAAAATTCGAGTCCACATGGTATCAAGATCAGTACCTATATAAAGATTTGAACTAGGATCAAGAGAAGATTGAAGAGCCCGCTCCGCGGACGAACAAGGTCCTCATGTGCTAGATGTAAACATTTCACTAAGTATTCGCCTTCTAGTCGTTGCAACACTAATTTCTGCAATNCCTACAACATCTTCAGCTAAAGCTCTAATAGTGGTTGAGCCTTTTGCTTTAGCAATCACAAATCCCCTATCATTCACTACAGCAACAGATTTATTTTCTGAAGACCAAACTACTTTAGCATCATCAATTTCTTTATTTTTTTCATCAATCACCAACGCATATAGCTGGGCTGACTGATCAGGTTTAAGAATAAGATTTAGTGGAGAAATAATTACCTTTGATGGTATTTGAATTCCATCAGAATTCTCATCTTCACACCCCAGAAAAAAACATAAGATNATGATAAAAAGATAGTTTAAAAAAANTTTCATTTTATTTATAAAAATTAAAATATTTTGCTAGAAATAGTTAAGAGATTTTCCTAATTATGAATTAAGATTCAATGCCGATCTAATTTGTAAATTCATATTCTTTTCATCACCAGGTAAATACCCATAATGGCGCCAAATAATATTTCCTTTTTGATCAAGTAAAATATTTGTTGGCATTAAATTNCCATTCATTTTTTTAAAAACCTGCATATTTGGATCTAAAAATACATCAAATGAATAGTTATTTACTCGAACATAGCTTCTTACTTGGGATAAGCTTTTTTGATTATCAATACTAACNGATAAGACTGAAAAACCTTCTTTTTTATACTCTTTTTCAAATTCATCTAAAAAGACCATTTCCTTTTTACATGGAGCACACCAAGTAGCCCAAAAATTAATTAACACAGGACCATCCTTAAGATATTCTCCTATTTTAACAGATCGCCCATTTATTTTTTTTAAAGAAAAATTAGGAGAAATATCTTGAGACAATAAAAATTGNAAAAAAATAAAGGTAAAATAAATAATTTTTNTATTCATTGACAATCTAGATTAGAGGAGTTNTTCTAGATATGCATTTAATTCAAACTCTGGTACAAATTTTAAACTTATTCTGTTAATATTATTAGCAGTACCTACATCCATATTAAAAATATATTCGACTGGAATATCGACAGTTTCCAATGAAACCTGCATTGACCATCCTCCGACACTAAAGTCTATCAGAGGTGAAAAGAAATGGAATGGTTTATAAATTATTTTATTACTATTTAATTCATGTAACTGCTTATCTGAGGTGTCAACCAAAATAACTAAAGGTTTTTGATTTGAATCTTGAAGTTGAATAACTGGAATTGTTCTATATTGACCAAGTTGAATTTTTTTTGTTATATCAGCAGGAAAATTATATTTATCCTTATTAAAATAAAATACAGTCAAGCTTCCATCTTGCTTTAGGCCTGAATAAGGTAATGATTTTAGCATATCTTTAATTACGTTACCCTTTAATTTGTAATTCACAGGTAAAACAACTTGGAATTCCTTTTTATTTTTAGTGTCATAATTAAATTGTGGACGNTCTANNTTTACTTGATATGGACTATCCATNAGATTCGCTAATACCTCTACCATCATTGANGTATTTAATTGATTTTCAGGACGAGAATCTTCATAATTNTCTTTAGATATATCTAAAACCCACTCACCTTCATCCTCTCGAGAATCTTTTGGATCCATTTCACCTCTAGCGCCAATACTTATATCCATCTTTTTTTCTAAATCATCAATCGCTAATTCAATCGCAGAGCTCATATCAATTGCTTTTTCAGCATATGTAGGTGGAGAACGCATTCGTTTACCTTCTGTTAATGTCGGATATTTACTTTTAATAGGCTCTGGTAAATAAGGAACCATCATGCTATTAATTGATCCTTTAAGCAATTGATTGATATTCGTCATATCGTTATAGGAACCACGGGTTTTTCGCTGATCAACTTCATCCCATGTAGTAATATCGATTAATTGCATTGTAATTGAAATTTTATCTAATGCACGTTCAAATTTTCCAAGAACAAGCAAATTTTTAGTGCCAGGTCTTTGTTGCAAAAGTAGTGATCGATTTGACATAACCTCTTCTAAACCAGATTTATCTTTAATATAAATACGATCATTCTTCTCTAATTCCGATAAAATTATATCAGATAACGCGTCTGAAAGCCAACCAATAGCAACATCATTTTTGATGTTATCAAATGGGATTACATATACATTTACGGCTACTGGAGCACTTATGATAGGTGCACTTAGTAATAATGCAGTAAAAAAAGATTTAGTTGTTGCCCGCATGAACATTCAAATTAGAGGAATTTACTAACTATTCTCAATCCTATTTTTTTTTATTATAAATATTATTTTTTTCTACTTTTTTCCAAGAATCCCTAAGAGAAACAGTTCTATTGAAAATTAATCTATCTTTGGATTCCACATCTTTGCAAAAGTATCCCAATCGTTCAAATTGTAAAGTTTTTCCTATTGTCACATTTTTTAAACTCGGCTCCAATAAACAATTATTTAATTTAATTAAAGATTCTTCATTAATTGCCATTACAAAATTCTCTTCTGAAGCTGGATCAGGAACTTTAAATAATCGGTCGTAAAGCCTTACTTCCGATTTTACTGCATGCGCTTCAGATACCCAATGTAGCGTAGCTTTTACTTTTCTACCATCTGAGGATCTACCTCCTCTAGTATTTGAGTCATAGGTACAATGTAATTCAATAATATTTCCTTTATTATCTTTAATAGCATCATTGCAAGTAATATAGTACGCATATTTCAAACGTACCTCACGTCCCAATGTTAGTCTGAAAAATTTNTTTGAAGGATTTTCTAAAAAATCATCTTTTTCAATATATATATATTTAGAAAAAGGCAGCTTTCTTTTCCCAGCAGATAAATCTTCAGGGTTATTCACGGCATCAACAAACTCTTCTTTATCTTCAGGATAGTTTGTTATAACAATTTTTAGCGGATNTAATACAGCCATTTTGCGCTCACATTTCTTATTAAGATCTAACCTTAATGCAGACTCAAGCCTGGCGATATCCATAATATTATTTCTTTTTGCAACACCTATTTGCTCCATAAACGAGCGAATAGATTCTGGAATATACCCTCGCCTTCTAAAGGCTGATATAGTTGGCATTCTTGGATCATCCCAACCATCAACGTATTTTTCATCTACTAATTTTTTTAATAATCTTTTTGACATTACAGTGTAATTTAGATTTAATCTTGCAAATTCGATTTGTTGAGGGTGNTAAATATTTAACTTTTCTAAAAACCAATCATATATTAGCCGATGATCCTCAAACTCTAAAGTNCANAGAGAATGAGTTATTCCTTCTATNGAGTCTTCTAAGCCATGNGCCCANTCATACATAGGGTATATACACCATTTATCTTTTGTGCGATGGTGTGATTTATGAATGATTCTATAAATAACAGGGTCCCTCATGTTCATATTTGAATGTGACATATCAATTTTTGCTCTTAAGGTTCTAGANCCATCTAGAAATTCACCATTACGCATTCTATTAAATAAATCAACATTTTCATCAATCGGCCTATNTCGAAAAGGACTATTAACTCCTTTTTCCTTAAGGGTNCCTCGATTTTTCTTTATTTCATCAACATTAAGATCNCATACAAATGCGTCACCTGANTTAATTAGNTTNATTGCGTATTCATACATTTGNTCAAAATAATCTGAAGCAAAACAAAGANTNTCTTTCCANTCAAANCCAAGCCAACTCACATCTTCTTTTATAGATCGTACATATTCTTCTTCTTCNGAAACAGGATTTGTATCATCAAAACGAAGATTNCATTTTCCTTTAAACTCTTCAGCTATAGAAAAATTNAAANAAATTGATTTTGCATGACCAATATGNAGATAACCATTGGGCTCNGGAGGAAATCTTGTNTGAACTTTCTGATTAAATTTTCCTGATAAATTATCATTGTCAATAATGCGCTGTATGAAGTGACGTTGTTCTTTATCTNTATTCATTTTAAAGGTAAAGTNTCTAGTGCTTTATGGATTCTATTAATTGAATCTTTTCTACCAAGAATATGTAATAAATCAACTACTGATGGACCTGATAAAGATCCTAAAAGTGCAATTCTTAATGGCATAGTTATCTTCCCCATTGATAATTGATTAATTTCTGATATTGAATGAATAACCCTTTCTAATTCGTCTTTTCTCCATTCACTTAAGGAATTAAGAGATTTCAAAATTTTTTCTACTGTACTATTTACAGATTCCTTTTTCCAGCATTTNCTTAGACCAATTGGNTCATAATCATTTGGACCATTAAAATATAATTCAGATTGATTCATAATATCTTTCAATGACTTTGATCTTATTTTTAATANCTCAATAATGGTAATCAAAAAAGAAATTTCATGNCCTTTTCCCCATTCTGGTTCAATATTTCTAATAGAGTCCAAAATAAAATCAGTATTAAGATTAATAATATGCTGGCCACTTAGCCAATTCAACTTTTTTTGATCCCAAATTGCACCTTTTTTTTGAATTTTTTTCAAATCAAATTTTTTAATTAGAGATTCTAAAGTAAAAACTTCATCCTCATTACCGCTATTCCAACCTAATAAGGCAAGATAATTAACTAAAGACAGAGGTAAATATCCATCTTCTCTAAAAAATTGTATTCCAGGAGCGCCATGCCTCTTACTTAATCTTTTTTTATCAGAACCTAAAATCATAGGTAAATGTGCAAAAATTGGAATTTCAAAGCCTAAAGCTTTATACAAGATTATTTGTTTTGGGGTATTTGATAAATGATCTTCACCTCTTATTACATGGGTAATTGACATGGCATGATCATCAATAACTGCTGTAAAATTATACGTTGGGGATCCATCTGAGCGAAAAATAATAAAATCATCAAGCTGATCATTTGAAATTTTTATCTTCCCATATACTAGATCATTATAATTCGTACTCCCATCTGGAATGCGAATTCTATAAGTAAAACTAATTCCTTGATTTAATTTCTCCTTTATTGTTTGTGTTGAAATATCTCTACATTTACCCGAATATTTGTAGTGCCCTTCATTTTTTGAACTTTCTAGGTCATTTTTTGAGCAAAAACATCTATAGACAACTCCAGAATCAATTAAATGATTTAAATAGGTTTTATACTGCTTTGAGCGCCCAGATTGATAAACTAAAGGCTTGTCCCACTTTAGACCTAACCAAGACAAAGAATCTAATATTTGACTTGTATATTCATCTTTAGAACGAGTAGCATCAGTATCTTCTATTCTAAGGTAAAATAATCCATTTTGATTCTTAGCAAATAACCAATTAAATAAAGCAGTCCTAGCTCCTCCTAAATGCAATTCTCCTGTTGGGCTAGGTGCAAATCGAACTCTGACAGATGATTTTTTCATAATATAGAGCGTTAAATTACGTATATGTAATTATGATTGAAGATAAGTAAAAATTAATAAGGTTAAAAAAATAATTTTTGCGGAGGGGGTGGGATTCGAACCCACGTTAGGATATTTCACCTAAAACACCTTAGCAGGGTGCCGCCTTAAGCCACTCGGCCACCCCTCCATCTCTAATTTTACATCAATAAAAATCTATAATTAATTTACTGGGTAATCAATCTCAAAACATAGTTTTCTATAAACTATCTAGACGTTTTGAAATTTCTTTTACAAGATCTGTTAGGCCTTTTTTAGTGACGGATGAAATCTCCATTAAATATTCCGGAATAGATTCCCATTTAGAATAATCAATTTTTTCTAAGATATCTCCTTTGGTTCGAATTAAATAAATTGGCTTAAGTAACATATTCTTATTATATGTTTTTAATTCATTTTTTAAAGATCCAAAAGTAGAAATCGGGTCAGTATCATTTCCATCAATTAGCATTAATAATATTTTGTTTCGCTCTATATGTTTTAAAAACTTATGCCCTAATCCTTTTCCTTTACCAGCGCCCTTTATTAATCCAGGAATATCAGCCATTAAAAATGATTTATATTCGCCTGATTTGACTATACCTAAATGAGGATCTAATGTAGTAAACGGATAATCAGCAATCTTAGGACGTGCTTTAGATAATACAGATAACAATGTCGACTTCCCAGCATTTGGCAAGCCTACAAGACCAACATCTGCTAGAATCTTTAACTCAAATTCATATTTACCAGATTCTCCTTCGATACCTTTCTGTGCATATCGAGGAGATTGTTGAGTTGATGATTTATAATGAACATTTCCTAGGCCACCTTTGCCACCTTTACAAACAATGTATTTTTGATTATTTTCTATTATATCTGCTACTATTTCTCCTGAAGATATATTTTTTATTAGAGTGCCTATTGGGATTCTTATAATGACATCCTCGCCATTTTTACCTGTTTTTTTGCTGGATGATCCCGGTGTTCCATTTTTTGCCTTATAGATTTTGGAATATCGAATATCTTTTAATGTATTCAAGTTATTATCACCAATAACTATAATATTCCCTCCTCGACCACCATCACCTCCATCAGGTCCCCCCTTTGAAACATACTTTTCCCTTCTAAATGATTTACTTCCTGCACCACCTTTTCCAGCAAAAAGTTCAATAATTGAGTGATCTATAAACATGGCGGATTATAAGGTGATTTTTAGTTATCGTTAAAATAAAAAATCAGAAAAACATTTTACATATTTGAAATAATCGCTTCTGCAAATCCAGAGCAGGAGACTTTTGTAGCATCATCCATTAACCTATGAAAGTCATAAGTAACAGTTTTGGATTGAATCGTCTTTTCAATACCATGAACAATTAGATCTGCAGCTTCTTCCCATCCAATATGTTCTAACATCATAACACCAGATAAAATTAAAGAAGATGGATTCACTACATCCTTGCCCGCGTACTTCGGAGCAGTACCATGCGTAGCTTCAAAAACAGCATGACCAGTATTATAATTTATATTTGCTCCTGGAGCTATACCAATTCCACCAACAATGGCAGCAAGAGCATCAGAAATATAATCTCCATTAAGATTTAAAGTTGCAATTACATCATAATCAGATGGTCTCAATAAAATTTGCTGTAAAAAAGCATCCGCTATTACATCCTTAATAATTAATTTTGAACCTTTATTATTAATTACTTGCCAGGGCCCACCCTCAAAATCAACAGCATTATACTCACTTTTGGCTAATTCATAACCCCATTCTTTAAACTTACCCTCCGTATATTTCATTATATTGCCTTTATGAACCAGAGTGACAGACTTCCGATTATTTAAAAGCGCATAATCAATTGCAGCTTTCACTAATCTTTCGGTCCCTTCTTTAGATACTGGTTTAACTCCAATAGAAGAAGTCTTTGGGAATCTTATATTTTTCACACCCATTTCTCCAGTTAAAAAAGTTTTTACTTTTTCAACCTCATCGGTTCCACTTAACCATTCGATACCTGCATAAATATCTTCAGTATTTTCGCGAAAAATTACCATATTGACTAATTCCGGTTTTTTTACTGGAGATGGTACGCCTGAGAACCAACGAACAGGTCTAACGCATGAATACAAATCAAGAATTTGCCTTAATGCAACATTTAAAGATCTCATCCCACCGCCTACAGGCGTAGTGAGGGGACCTTTGATAGCAATTAAATATTCACTTATGGTATCTAGCGTTTCTTGAGGAAGCCAGGAGCTTGACATTTTATTAGCTTTCTCTCCTGCTAAAACTTCCTTCCATGTAATTGAGCGACTATTATCATAAGCTTTAGATATTGCAGAATCAAATACCATTTGGGAGGCAATCCAGATATCTTTACCTATACCATCACCTTCTATATATGGAATTGTTGGATTATCTGGAACATCTAATTGATTATTAATTAACGTAATTTTATTCACTGACTTACCTATTTTTTCTCTTTTTGTTTACTTTTATTATCTTTTGACTCATTATTTTTTGTTTTGACTTCCTTAGATTCCTTAGAATTTGTTTTAACATAGTCTGTTTTATAAAATCCAGTACCTTTAAAAATTAATCCTGACCCACCACTCACTAAGCGACGAATTTTACCAGTACATTTTGGACATTCTGCTAATGGCTTATCATTCATTGTTTGAAAATATTCAAAAATATCATGACATGATTCACATTTATAGTCATATGTTGGCATAATAAACAAAAATCCTTAGGAATTAGTTAGTGAAGTTAAAAAAAAATGTATTTGAAAATCTTTGGTAATGTTACCAAGAATAGAATTAAGGATTACTAAATTTTTCTAACAATCTATCCATAACATTTTGTGTGACATATTTAGATATATCACCTTTTAGCTTCGCAACATCCTTAACGACAGTTGAATTCAAGTGAATATAGTGTTCAGATGTTACCATCAATAATGTTGAAACATCATTATTTAAATGATGATTCATCGTTGCCATTTGGAACTCAAACTCAAAATCAGAAACATGCCTTAAACCTCGAATTAGTGCAACTGCATTGTGTTCTCTTGCAAAATCTGCAATTAATCCATCTGTTGAATATGCCTTAACATTTGGTATATGTTTTGTTGATTCTAATATTAATTCAATACGTTCATCTGCTGAAAAAAGAGGATTTTTTTCTGAATTAACAGCAACTGAAAAAATAATTTGATCAAAGAGCTTTGAAGCTCTTTCAGCAATATCAATATGCCCCCTATGGATGGGGTCAAATGTTCCAGGGTAGATTACAATACGCATTAGTTTTTCTTCCAAAAAGTCAATTGTGTGTCTCCATATTCATTAACCCTATAAGGTGAAATTGAGTATTCTTGAGGAGAAGATTCAAGTATAAAAATACCATCATCATTTAAACAAGAAATAGCTTGAGGAATAAGCCTATCAATTTCATTGAATTTATAAGGTGGGTCAGCAAATATATAATCAAACGAATCACATGATTTTAGAAATTTAAATACATCATTCTTAAAAAAATTAATTTCCTCTTCTTTAAACAATATACTATTCATTTTTAATAATGAATTAACACGCAAACTTGAGTCAACAAAAGTAATCGTTTTAGCCCCCCTACTTAAAGCTTCAAAACCAATTATACCTGATCCAGAAAAAAGATCTAACATATTTTTTCCGGAAATATTTTTTAAAATATCAAATAAACTTTTCCTTACCAGAGATGTAGTGGGCCGGTAGGGAGCATTTTTTACTGTCTTTACACGAAGACCTTTATATCGACCAGCATGAATTTGCACAAATTAAATTCTTTATTTTGAATCTAATTCATCATTAATTGCAATATAATAAAAAGCGCTTGGATCTAGATTATTTTCAAATGTTTTAAAAACAAACTTATCCAATGTAGTATTTGAGCCTCCATTAGCAGATAAATAGTTTAAAATTTTCATAATATTATCAAAGCCTTCAACTCGTAGAATAACAGGTGTTCTTTTATAACTACTATCAAAAATTGGAGGTAAGGTCTTTAACAAAACTTTTTTCATATTGCTTGTTAGAGACTTTAAATTATCAATATTTACTTTTGAATTACTTTCATTTGAAATAGAAACAGCTGAATATTTTACTAAAAACCCGTGTTTATATTGATCTTCCCCGCTAACTTGACGTAATGAGTAGTTTAATACATCGCCAATTGAATCAACTGGTACAATTAAAGATTTTTTCCCAAGAAACTCTAAATCAATTCTTCCACCACTTCCTGATAATAAAAGTAAATTATAATCCTCGTACAAATTTAAAGTATTTATTACTGAAGATATTAAACTTCTAGAATTTATAAGAAAATCAGGAACTATTTCATCAGAGGGATCAGTAAACTCAGAAGAAATAGTTGAAACTATATTTTCCTGAGAATCTAATGATTTTACATCATCTGATAATGGTGATGAATTTTCTACAGGTGAAAAAACTTTACTCGAAAGATTGTGAAAAACTTGACTGGTCTTATCTTTAGCTAAATGAAGTAAATTACTAAATAATTCTGGTTTTTGATCGTAAACAACTACTGAACCAATCATGGAAAAGAAAAATATATATAACATAAATTTTAAAAAATTACGATCTTTACTCTTAGAACGTTTTTTTATTTTTTTCCTAGCAGATTTACCCTTTGTTGATTTTTCCAAATCTTTATCTTTTGAATATCTATATTCTTGAATACCAGGTAAATCAAAGAAATTAATAGCAACACCTACAACAGAACCCTTTATAACGGCACTTAAAACTAGCAAACTGAACTCACTTATACTTTTAGGTACAATATCAGCTTCTACATTGATATTTGATAAGGATTCAAAATTAGTAGTTCTTAAATCCTCAAAATGCTTTTTTCTACGATAAGAAAGCTTACCTGCAGTAACTAGCGCTCCTTTGAATACATCTTTTGAAGATGTAGCACCATTTAAAACATCTAATTTCCAATCATTCTTATAAAAACGAGCAAAACCATCTTGGAATAATTTTATTGTATAGCTAAAGTATCTATATCCATTGTCCTTTACAAAAAATATCGTATTACCTAAATTTGGATTTAGACCAAAGAACACACTGGATTCGGTGCCCATCCATGTTGTGTCAGCTCCAAGTTCTTGAATTGCTAATTTGAGGGGCTCTGTAAAAGTCGTAGGAACACGTATAGCATAGATATCATTTGATGTATTTACAAATGATCTACCAAAATACTCAACCGGCTCATCAGTAGGCCACCTTTGGTCAACGGTCCACTTTGCAAACTCCCAGCCATCATTCTCAGTCATATCATTATCAAAAGATACTAAAGCAGAATTGCAATAGCTGTCAGGTACACTTACATAAACTTTTTCTCCACCAAAAGATATTTCTTCTCTAATAAGATGTAATGTTCCATTAATATCAGAAATAATTTCATTTTCAGTTCTACTAGAATCAAAAATTGATTTTTGAAATGGTTTTTTTGTTACTGAGGTAAGTAAA
The DNA here is from genome assembly GCA_002713455.1 of Fidelibacterota bacterium. GTDB lineage: Bacteria > Fidelibacterota > Marinisomatia > Marinisomatales > TCS55. The sequence continues at coordinate 48,556 of PASX01000010.1, read as the reverse complement.
GACTTACCATCTTCATTAACCCATTGGGCGCACAATAAATGATTATCATTAATACCAAGATATATCAATTATCTATCCCAACTTTTTGATCCATCATTTATAAAGCCATGATTATTGGCTTTAAATGCAAATACTGTATATCTTCTTCTAACTATTGTTTCTTCAATAGGACTATCAATTCTAACCGCATTACCTTCATCTTTTAATGAAACAAGATAAGGCTTTTCTGAAACAGGGCAAAAATACATTAAAGAGTCCGGCATATATGAATCGTAATAGTTTACTACTTCTACACGTTGTGTAGGAACTTGCTCTAGGATTGACACAAAGTTTGAATCATCAATAAATTTTGAAAGGTTTTTTTGCTGTATATATGACGTATCATTCCTTGTAAGTTCCTCCGAAAACATCACAACTGTAACAGTTGTGTCAACAATGGTATCTCTTCTTGTCATAGGAAAGCCAAAAGTAGTATCAAATTCAATATCATAGCCTTTAGGTACATTAACTGAAAAGGTTTTATTCTCTAAAGTAATTGACTGCTCTCCAAGATAAGTTGAGTCTCCTGTCAATGAATCTCTTACAGAGCTAACAACCTTTATTGCCCAAAGACCATCAGGGTCAAATTCGCCCATTATAGACTTATAGAAACTTTGGACATCATACATGTTTTCCATATGAAATCTACTTTGATTCTCAAAAATCTCTTCCTCATCCCAAATTGCTCGAGGCACATAAATGCAAATTATTAAAAATAAAAATGCAAAAACTATACCCAGTTCCAATAAGTCTGAATATTGTTTACGCTTTGTATTTATATTTATTTTTGTTTGATCATTCATTAGTTTAAGTCCTATTAAATTATTTTAGCTTCAGCCCATTAAATAAAAACTTTCATTCATTATTACGAACAAAACAGATATCCACTTGTCTTAAGACCTAATATTAACACTTTTTGCAAATGGATACTTAATTTTTTAAATCAAAGAATATATTGGAATCTAAGTTAATCAATCTAATTCTACTCGATTGAATTTTGGATCCAACTTTCCATTCAATTTCGACATTTCCTCTACTAGTTTTTTATAATTTGCTGATAGCGATATAGGAGTTTCCAATTGAATTCTGACTAATTGATCACCTCGAGAAGAGCCTCTGACTTTAGGGAAACCTTTGCCTTTCATTCTTAATATTTGACCAGATTGAATGCCTGAAGGTATTTTAAGTTTTGCTTTACCATCAAGAGTGGGTACTTCTAGAGTTAAGCCTAGCGCAGCATCAGAAAATTGAATAGTTGCTTGAGTAATTACATCTTCACCATTTCGTGTGAAAAAAGAATGCCTATTTTCTTCAAAAAAAATAATTAAATCACCAGATTCAAAACCTTTAGGACCCTTATTACCCTGCCGATTTAATGTCATATAATTTCCATCCGCTACACCTGCAGGAACCTTAATTTTTATTTCTACTGATTTACGTTGAATTCCATTTCCACCACAACTTCTACATGGATCTTTAATAACATCGCCGCTACCACTACATACTGGACACTCACGTACAGTTACAGACTGACCAAAAAAAGATTGTGACATTTGTTTAATTTGCCCAACACCATTACATTGAAGACAAGATGTAGGCATTGAGCCATGCTGTGCTCCATTCCCCGAACAAGTATCGCATGTTTCATGGCGTTTAATTTTGATTACTTTTTCAGCGCCACTAACTATGTCAGAATAATCTAGATTTAATGTTATTTTTAAGTCACGAGCTTTTTTAACTCTAGATCCTCTACTTCCTCCAAAAATTCCACCAAAAGGATCAAAATCTCCTCCAAAAATATCACCAAAATTACTAAAGATATCTTCCATTGACATTCCGCCTTGAAAACCTCCTGCACCTCCAGAATCTCCCATGCCAACGCCAGCGTGACCAAATTGATCATATTGACGTCTTTTATTCTCATCTGAAAGAACTGCGTATGCTTCAGCTGACTCTTTAAATTTTATTTCAGCCTCTTTATCGTCTGGATTTTTATCTGGATGATATTTCATAGCTATTTTACGATATGATTTTTTTATATCATTTAAAGAAGCATTTTTATCTACACCAATGATTTCGTATAAATCTCTCATGATGGCGTTTGGTTAACCACTACTTTTGCATGACGAATTACTCGATCTTTGTAGCGATAGCCTTTTTCAAAAACCTCTAAAACTGTATTTTCTTTTTTACCTTTTTCATTACGCATCATAAGCGCNTCGTGTAATTCAGGATCAACAANATCNCCNACTTCNGTAAATGTTTTTACGCCTAATTCATCAAATTTTTTATTGATTTTATTAATAATCAAATCAATTCCTTCAAGAAGCTTACCTCCATCTGATTTACTATCGGAAAAAGCCTTTTTTGATCTATGTAAATCATCAATAATTGACAAAAATTCTTTAATTATATTTTCTCCATCATATTTTAAAAGGTCAATAAACTCATTATCTTTGCGTTTACGATAATTATCAAATTCAGCTTTTAAACGAAGATATTTATCATTCTGTTCGCCCAAATCAAACTTTAAATCTTTGATATTGTCCTTTAAAATAGCTGTTGGTGATTTTCTTGGGGATTTTTTCTTTTGTTTTTCTTTAACCGGCACTATTAATTATCTCCGTAAAGTTGTTTAATATATTTTGTATCTGNACATAAGGAATTCGCTTTGGACCTATGACGCCAATTCTACCCCTAACTGTTCCTTGATTAAAAGGAGAAGATACAATAGAACATTCACTTAAGATCTTATCAGCATTTTCTTCACCGATTAATATTTCATCAAGCTCATGTGAAAAGTTTTGATTAAAATAATCCGAAAGAAATGACTTGTCTAATGCGGGAAGTATTTTTTGAAATTTAGTAATATTTTGGAATTCTGGATAGTTAAGTAAAACATTAACTGGAGAAGTATATATATTATTATTGCTAGTTATATTAAAATATTTATATCGTTCATTTATTAAGATTTGTATCAATTCATGACCGTACATTTCTACATCATTTAAACGTCCGATAATAGTTGATTGTATTTCTTTAAGAGAGCAACCAACTAGCTTTTCTTTAAGCAGTTCTGCGGTTTTTTTTATTGATTTATCATCTATACTGATTTGCAAGCTTAAAACTATTGATTTAACCAAACCTGTATCCATTGCAAGAACTAGCATTATTCTATTTCCTTGAATTGGAACTAGCTCAATATCTGTTAATATACATGACTGATAGTCAGATATAGTTACCACGCTAAACATTTGACTTATATTTGATAGCATAACTGTTGTTATACTTAACAATTTATCAACGTTATTATTTACAGTTTTTAGCTCATCTTTTAAAGCATTAGTTATATTTTTATCAATTTTTGTTGGGAAATTTGTCGTATTTACATAATAACGATACCCGCTATCTGTAGGAATTCTTCCACCTGATATATGAAAATGCGTCAAGTAACCTTTTTCCTCGAGCGAAGCCATAGTTTTTCTAATAGTTGCGGTTGAAATATTAAGACCATGAAAATCCTTAACAAACTTCGAAGAGATAGGCTTGCAAGTTTCTATATAACATTCAACTACTCTTGATAATATATCCGCTTCTCTATCTATTAAATTTTTATTTTTTTCTGATATCATAACTTGAAAATTAGAAGGTATTTTTTTCCTCTGTCAACAGTCTAATTTGAAAAAATTATTTTAAAAATTTTGCAATAGCTCTACTACTACCAATGAAAGTAATTAAAATACTTATACTACAAAGAATCAATATTAATAAGTTCATATCATAATAAATTTCAAAGGAAAGAAAGCTATAAATCAAATCATTAGAAAATTCAAGTGCCCCGATTAATAATGCGCAAGATAATATAGACCCAATAAAACCAAGTAGAACTCCTTCAATTATAAATGGTGCTTTAACAAAAAATCTAGTTGCTCCTATTAACTGAAGGGATTCTATTAATTTTTCTTTAGCATATATAGTTAGTCTTATTGTGTTTGAAATTGTAAAAATAGAAATAAAAAAAGCTAATATGAGTATTGATGTCATCAATTTAACAAATAATTGATAATAATATTCTATTCTAGAAATAATTCTTCCTTGATAATTAATTTCATCAATTTCTTGAAAACTCTCTAATTGATTAATTATTGAAGCAATATTAATTACCTTGCTGTCATCCTTAACAATATTAACTACACAACTAATTGGTAGTGGATTATATCCAATTATTTTCATTATATCTTCACCAAATTGAGATTTAAAGATTTTTTCAGCATCATCTTTAGTAATTATTGTAGTGGANCGAACTCCATTTATTTTATTTATATCAGCTACAATCTCTTTCACTTCATCATTAGTAACTGCATTTTTAAAAAAAACTTCAATTTTATATTTATCCCTCAGATATTCAATAACTTTACTTGTATTTTGAGTTACTATGATTAAAGATCCAGAAATTATCAATGTCAAAAATATTGAAAATATTGATGAAAAAGATGTGAGCTTATGTCTCCATAAGTTTTTCAAACCTTCTGATATTAAAAAAGACAGNTTATCCATTATGANCTTCTGATTGATCCATTTCTAATTTCAATAATTCTGTGNCCACGNCCTTTAATCAAATTATAGTTATGNGAAGCCATTAAAATAGCTGTTCCTTCTCTATTTATTTCTTCAAAAAATTTGATTAATTCAAATGAAGTAACTGGATCAAGATTTCCAGTAGGTTCATCAGCTAATATTACGTCAGGCTCCTTGATCATTGCTCGCGCAACACAAGCTCGCTGTTGCTCACCACCCGACAATTCACCAGGAAAATGATTTTCTTTACCATCAAGCCCAACTTCCTCAAGAGAATCTTTGACACGATCGACTATTTCATCTTTACTATATCCAATTACATGAAGTGGCAACGCAACATTTTCAAAGAGATTACGGTCACTCAATAAATGATAATCCTGGAAAACCATTCCGACTTTTCTTCTCATNAGTGCGATTTGTTTTTGCTTNATTCCATCAGAGTCATAATCNCCAATAATAATATTTCCTACTTGAGGNAATAAATCCATATAAATTAATCNNAGNAATGTAGTCTTACCTGAACCCGTTGGGCCAATCAAGAATGCAAATTCATCATCCTTCATTGACATATCAATATTAGAAACACCCCCACCTTTAGCNAACGTATATGATAAGTTACTTATTTGAATCATAGTTAAATCTAANCTCTTTTTGCACTGAGCTTAAAATAAAAGATATATAAAAAGAAAATAGCTTGATAATAACAAACCTGATGATAATCTATGAACTGGTTGAGGTAGTTTTGCAATTAAGATTAATACGAAACCATATGCAATCATATATGGCATTTCAAAGTTTAGGATATTAGTAGGAGAGTCTATTGGTCTGAATAATGCAGTAATACCAAGTATAGAAAGAATATTAAATATATTAGAACCAACAATATTTCCAACAGATATAGAACTTTGTTTTTTAAATGCAGCCATTGCTGAAGTCGCAAGCTCTGGCAAAGAAGTACCTAAAGCAACAACGCTCATTCCTATTACTACTTCAGATATTCCAAAAAATCTAGCTAAGTAAATAGCGCCATCAACAAAAAAATTGGCGCCAAATGATAAAGCAAAAATTCCAGCTAAAACATAAACTGCACTTTTAAACATAGAAAATTCCAATTTATTTTCACCATCTGATTGATCGTCTGTTGGGTTTTTAATGCATACTACTAAATAAAATAATAGACCAATAAATAAGAAACCNCCTTCAAAACGACTTATGCGGCCATCAAACACAAAAAGAATGAATAATGCACATGAACATAGATATATGAATAAATCGCGTCTTATAGGTGCATAATTTATTGAAATTGGAAAAATAAGAGCACTTATTCCTAAAACCAATCCAACATTGGCAATATTTGATCCAACAACATTGCCAATAGCTAGCGAGGGACTGTTTTCAAAAACAGCTATTAAACTAACTAATAATTCTGGTAAAGATGTACCAAAGGCAACCACAGTTAGACCAATTACTAATTTTGAAATACCAAACTTATTTGAGATACTTACTCCNCCTTTTATTATCCATTCTGCGCCAAAGTATAGTAATAATGAACCTACAAATAATGAAAAGATGCTAATTAACATAATTAATCATACAATTTGTTATCGTTTAAATACTCCCAAACTTGCTGGGTTACCATATATCGAATTGTTTTTCCTTCTTTCCAGCGTCTACGTATTTGACTAGANGAAATTTCAATTCTAGGAATATTGGCAAACTGAACTTTTGATAAAATTCTAGTATCAATATCACTGGGCCTAAAGCCAGGCCTAATAGCTACGATTAATTGACACTCTTTTAAAATTTGATTTGGTTTATGCCAAGTGTAAAATGTCTTCAATGTGTCGCTACCAATAAGGAAAAACAAATCTTTTGATTCAATTTTTGTTTCTTTTTTATATTCAATTATCGTGTCCAAAGAATAAGAAATCCCTCCTCTTANAATTTCTAGATCAGACATTACGAAGTTTGGATTTTCTTGAATCGCTATTTTAACCATTTCTTTTCTGCTATTTACNGATGAGTATCCANTTTCCTTTTTGTGTGGAGGCTTATGTGCTGGAACAAAAACTATTTTATCAAAATTTTCTGCTTCAAAAATAGTTTGAGCTAAAATNAAATGACCAAGATGGGGTGGGTCAAAAGTTCCACCAAATAGACAAGTTTTCACTTAAACCCAATTCTNTCAACTACGCGATTTAGTCGAAACCATTCATCTACTAATTCAGTCATTTCAATTTTTTTAATAAAATTACGATTTTTATCGTAATAAAGTTGAGCNTCATCAAATTCCTGACGATGAATATGACAAGCAATGGTCTTCATGTGAGCTAATTCTATATATTCAGTATCATAGTATAGCTCTTTAACCTGTTTAAAAGCGATGAGGGCNGATTTATATTCTTCCATTTTCATATATANAACNCCTGAATCGTATGCTTTACGCGACAATTTATTTCTTAAAATTTTGATATCATTTTGAGCATTTTTACGTTTTTCAGAGTTTGGATAATCATCAATAAACTCTTGAAGCTTTTCAATTGCTTTTTCACTATAAGTTTGGTCTCTATAATATTTTGGAGACAAACTAATATAACTCTCGCAAATACGATATCTTGCTTTTTCAACAAACGGGCTAAATGACATTCGACGGATAAGCTTATCATATTCCGCTATAGCTAACAACTTATCACCTGTATAAAAATAAGCCTCACCAAGATAGAAAAGTGCATCATCACCAAGTTCAGTATGAGAAGCTCCAATTACTACAGTATTAAAATGATCTTGTGCGCGAACATATTTCTTTTTAGATAAAGCTAATTTACCTTTTTCTAATTCCGCTTCATAGTCTATGTCACGAATAGATTTTTTCCCCGCGCAACCATTAAAAATGATAGAAGAACAAAAAATTATTGCAATTAGGCGCATTAATTATTTCTTTCTACAAATATTGTTAGCCGAGAATTTACCACTCATAACTTATTTTGACACCTTTTACTAGGTATGCATCAAAAGGATGGTAATAAAAATTCATTTTGGGCAAATAAGTATTACGTTTTTTTGTATTTATACCTGCCTCNATACCNCTAACTAAATGATTAATCATTACTATACTAACTGCATATTTTGCATAATGTTTCAAAACATTGCTTTCATCGCGCAAACCACGATAATAATCTTTCTGATCAGTTAAAATTATTGATTCGTAANTTCCCTTTTTAAAGGTATACCATTTTCCTTTTTGATCAAAAGGGTCATCATAAGGATCGTCCCATCCTCCTACAAATTGATCATATTTTCCTATATTTTCATAAAAATCGCGATCTCTAATTACTTTTATATTTGACCATTGGTGCTTTTCTAGCAAACTAACTAATTCATCACTGTAATAATAATTTCCATTAATATTCAATTCTAATTTGTGAGTACCAATAAGAATTTCCTTCCATTTATTTGGGAAAATTTTTNTTGTATTATTATACCAAGTTTCTAATGTCCAATGTTGATCAGCAAAAGATTCAAAATCATACCTAACTAATTCAGCTTTTTTATCGTAATTATAAAATGAATATATACCAAGTAATTCTACCCCTAAGAAAATTGCAGGCTTCCATAATGGGTCTTTATTCTTAATCTGCCCCCAACCTGGAATGAGAAATGATCGNATCATAGCATCATTTGAGTTTTCAACAGAATCTCTATTGATTGGNTAATGATCTTTGTTATACAGATCTATCTGAGAATAGCTAAAGCTCAAAAAAATTAATACTGATAATAATATTTTCAACCTAAAACCCNAATAGTATGTTTAAATAAAAACGACTATCATTCCCATATTGAATNGGGATACCATCTCCAAAATCCATAATAAATGAATCTAGTCCATGATGATATTCCAATCCAATCGATGTTGGATAATTATAAAAAGAATAGCCCGATAAACGCCATTCAAGACCTACAGAGCGTTTTAGAGAATGGGAAGATTTTTTTCTGTTCCAAGCNTCTCCAATTTGCGCTATTAATCCAACTGTAGAATGCTGTAAGATAAACCATGAAATTGGTATATGCTTCTCACGAAAAATTGGGATTCTTAAGCCAAAATCATTAATTATCAGATTTGTTCCTTCGATACTATAAAAAGGATAACCTTTTAAGCCTGACATTCCACCACCAAAAAAGTGGAAAAATGAATCAACNTGNGCATTATTNAGCCANCCAAGTTGAGTNCCAACAGATAACGTCCATCGATTAGTNCGAGGCAATTCCCAAAGGTATTTACCNTTAATTTTTGCCCTTGTCAGATTATTTTCTTTGTATTTTGAAACCAANGTACCTGAATCAGATAAATCAANNCCATCGATAAAATTATTCCACTCATTTATAATTGATATATCAAACTTAAAACCAACTGGATTTATATTTTGATCTACCCTCTGNTTATACTGTNGAAACTCCCAGTTAAATCCTAATTGATAACCATTNAAGTAATCATACGCAATTCCTGATATAATTTGTGGCTTTCCAATGATATTTTCTTTAATTGAAGCTCTATATCTTGACCAACTACTAAATAATTCAAATCTTGTTCCATAGAATGGGAATCTTAAGCCAGTTCTAAATTCTATTAATCTAAATTTTAAATTATTATCCAATTTATATGATGAGTAAGAACTTTTCTCTTCTGTGTTCCTAGTTAGATAAAAGGTTTCAAAAAATAATGTTGGAAAAAGATGCCTGTATTCAAATAACATAAATAAATCTAAATCTCTTGTTCTATTTAACGATGCTCCTCCTGTTAAAGAAACCTTATCAATTATATCTGATGAATAGAAGTAAAAACCGGGCTTTATAGTGCCATAATCGACAGTTGCTCTTGGCATTATCATCATTGGAGGNAAGTGATCTTGATATTTTGTTGATTTTATTTTATTAAAATTTCTGATAGGTGAAGATAGTTTACTATTTTTATTAAAATAAGTAGTCGAATAACCCACTTCCTTATCTACGATTAGATCAATAGAGTCTAAAATTGCAATTTGATATTTACCTTGTTCATAAAGCGAATATACAATTTTTCCACTTTCATGAATATCTGGCATGAAAGCTCCACCTAAAACATTTGTTAAATATCCCTGGCTTTGCGAATCTATGTAATAAAGGTTAAAAATGCCTGAACGATCATTGCTATAAATCATACCTTTTTTTGAAAAATTAATTTGACGTTCATCCCATAAAGGACTATCTACTATCGAGCCACTTATGCTGTCTGATAAACTTAAATAGTGAATATCTCGAAAATGATTTTTAGTTATATCATAGACAATACGATTTGTCCCAAAATCATAGGTTAAACTATTAATTATTTCCTGATCAGAAAAATTTGTTAATTGCTCAGTTGCCCTAGATTCCAAATCAATCATATAAATATTCTGATTTCCACCCTTAGTTGATATATAAAATAACGTACTATCATTATAATTATAGACAGGTGAAAATGCTCTAGCATCGCTAGTGACTCTATATTCTTTTTTTGTTAATAAATTAAACTCATATATATCATAATACTTTGAACCAACCTTGTTAGGCACNTTTGACTTTCTAGAATAAAATATTTTTTGACCGTTCCATGCGGGTTTAGAATAAACATCATCAACAATTTTCTTTTTTGATTTGTCATTTATATTATAAATGTAAAGATCAGTGCTCGCGAAATAATCATTTTCTTGATTAGAAAGATATGCAATCAGATTGCCATCTCTATTCCATATCGGAAACAAATTTGATGTACCATCTTCCTCAACGACTTTCCCTTTTTTTATATTATTTGATACCGATTTAGATAGTGTCTCATATCTAGCATTTAATACTGAAACAAAATCTTTATAAATTTTACGTCCATCTACTCCAGTCGCTTGCTTCATAGCTNTATTTATTGAATAATTAAAAGGCTTACTAAGTGAAATCATTATATTTTTTAATGAAGACGGTCCATACTTTAATGCTAAATATTTTGAAAGAGCATACCCTGAATTATATACTGATTCATTTCCTATTCCACTCTTACCAAATACATTCATTTCTGTCCATGTAAGAAGATTATTATTNAGCGCACGATCCCTAAGTATCATATCACGGATTGTATCCCAATTATCCCAATCTGCTTCTGGGTACATAAACTGCGCCACCCCTTCTGCTAACCAAGGAGGAACATTTGTTCCTGGAATTGGATAACTAACTAATTTATTTGGATAACCATAGAGTACATCGGGGCGCTTCTCTTTTTCGTAACCAATCCATTGAAAATATCCACCAGGTATACTTTTACCAAACTTTTGGGCTTTTTGGATAGATACGATATGAGTGAACTCATGAGTAATTACATTTTGCAACCATCGATGAGACCCTCTTAATTCGAAATCAAGGGGGCTAGTCCAAATAATTATTTTATTATCATAAAAATAAGCTGCGCCATTAGAGATGTCATCAACGTCAGTAAAAACTATATCTGTTTTATCAAATGGTTCATAATTATATAAATCTGTTATTGGCTTATAAACTTTTTCTGCAATANCTGCACCATGACGTGCAGATTGTTCTGTATCCTCATAAAAATGTATTCTAAAATGATTTGTTTCAATTGTTTGCCAAGAAAGTTCTGGATGATTATAACTTACCTGACTAAAGAGCAATGATGAAAAAAATAATAAGTGGACAAATTTTTTCATTTTACTAGACCAACTTTGATTATTTTTTCTTGGATATAGCTTCCCTTTCTAACTATTACTCTTGCAATATATAATCCAGGATCAATATTTGAAGTATTCCAATGTACCTCTTTCATATTCGATGAATTTGTATTCACAAAAGATTTTGATAGATTTGATATATCAATAGGAAATGAGGTTATTGAATAACCTGCAATATCAAAAATATTTATATCAATNGATTCAACATTACCAAATCCAATTCGAAAAATTATATTTTCGTTAAAACTAGGATTAGGGTATGCATAAGTATTTTCAAAATCCATTATAAATGGTTTTTCTACTGTTTGTTTTTCAATAAATAATAGTCGAGAATTATCTGGGGAACCAAGTGGATATCTCCACTCATTTCGCTGTAATTCATTCTCAGTTTTTTTGTAATCTTTAAATAAAATTAAGTTTTTGTCCGTTATTATTGCGGCTTTGCCTTTATATACACCTAATCCTCTTAATTTATTATTTACAGCAATTTGATCTATGATAAATCCTTTATTATCTAGTATTTGAATATTTTCAGAATTATCTTGAAAAATCAATTCAGGTGACTCATCTCCTAACAAATCCAATGCTAAAACTTCATTATTAGTATTTGCATCAAAAGGAAATCCATTTTTTAAATATAAATTATTATTGAAAGCATGTATTTTCCCGTCTACCCCGACTGCTAGCACATCAACATTTCCATCATTCTCAAAATCAATTAATGATATATTCCTATACTGACCAAATTGAGTTATTGATTCATTAATGATTATTCTATCATCAAGATGAACTATTGAATCATTATTGCTGACCCTAAAGGGAAAAATAGTTTTATTTGTTTTATTAGAGCCTTCTTTATCAATTGAAAAATAGTTTTTCCCTATTTTGATAATTAATTTGTATTTGTCTCCAACCGCACTAATCAAATAGACTTCTTCAATAGTACTGATTTCTTTTTTCCAATTACTAAAAAATCTTTTAACATTTGAATCAAACTCAAACCACTCTATAAGATATCCTTCATCTAATTTTTCTAAAGAAACTAGATGAGTTTTTGAATCATCTTTTGCTACCAAGANATCAATTAAATTATTATCGATATTAGATATTTTATTAAAATCAATAGCATTATTACTCCACCATAAAATATCTCCACCACCAACAAAATCTAATTTTCCATCTTTATCTATATCCCATTGAAAATGAATTGATTTATTCACATCACCAAGAGTAATAACCTCATAATTTGATAAAACATTAAATGTCATTGATTTGTTAGCTTTTGATATATCACTTATCACTATACCTGAACTAGCGCCTGTTTTAGATTTGGAGTTTGGAAATGTATGAGATGAAAAAACCATACTACCTTTTGCATTCGCCCTGAAGTATTCCTGATTTTCAGAAAACCACATATCNCCCCAATATCCTGCTGATGGGTCTGTCAATAAATTTGATACATAACCAATATCCTGAGCTCCATCAGCTTCCTCAAGATCAATACCTCGATTGTCTTTTTCATTATTGATAGAGAAAGATGCGATACCTTGTCTAATTTTATTTTCATCAATATGCCATATCAATAATCCTGAAGCTGGTAAACCAAGATTGTAATTTGGCACTGATGTTATAACTCCATATTGATTTTTAACTACACTAGTTGAGTCAAGAAGAATATTTATATATGGCGGATACGTTCCAGTATTTTGCCATACATAATATCTCGTTGAATCAATATTGACCTTATCTCTATACCAATTATTTCTATTTTCTATAAGAAAGTATTCATTAGGAGAAAATTGTTTTTTAAAAATATTTCCTTCTTCATTGCTTTCTAATGATATTGTTTTATAGTTAATAGCTTCTTTAGGTGACTCCCAACCTGCATAGATCCTCGTCCAAGCATCAGGTGGCGCTGGTATAATTCCTCGACCATTATTTGACCCTTGATCCATTAAAGAAAAAACACCTACTCCAGATTGGCCAGTTTCTATATCCCATAATGGAGGTAAACCTGCAGCAAAACCAATCATCATAGCCCAAGTACCAGTTATACTATATTGAAGATCACATGGCTGATCAAATACTTCTTTTAAAGATGGGTCCATAAGAGGAAAATTTTGCGATTCGGGAATAATAATTCCACTATCTATTNTTGAANTACCAACTTGAATTGNACCCCCAAGATGCTTATTTACCATATTTTTATCAACAAATGTTGATGGGATATCTTCAGGTGTGGGGTCAAGAAAAGGTAAACTAAANTCTTGTCCAAGCCCTGCATGTATAATTGCAATTAAATCAAATCCACTAAAATCAAGGCTATCAANAGAAAAAGCTGCTGAAATACCATCGTTTAATAATTGNGATATNCGATANTCATGTTCTTCNTCTTTNCCTAATTCATTATAGTAATTCATTGGACGATTNATTNTATAGCTANANTTNCTACCAGAGGGGAAAATTTGTGAATTATTTGTNTCAATACCAAATTTTCCGAAAGAAACANTTTTAAAATAATTATTTACAGCATGNANATGTGAATTAAAATAATTAAAATCATGNGGTGGCGGGTCAATNGTATATTCCTCACAAAAATTATTTTCTANATAATTAAAATCTCCATTCCCAGTAAAACCNGGATAATCGCCACTTATGAATGAGACTCGAATAAATGCTATTTTTAAATCACCTGTGANTTGAGAATAGATTGGANGATANAATAGTATCAAAAGGGCTAATACCCTTCTGAAATTCAGAAGCAAATACATTTTATGTTCAGATTAAAAAAGGACATTCATGGAGAAGCGCATTGTATTTGTCAATGGGTGTCCAGGCTCTCCAGATGTATATCCAAAATCAAATCCATAGTTTGAAAATCGTAAGCCAACACCAAAAGTTGGATTTGATATTTTTCCAGTTTTATCAAAATAATACCCACCTCTTAAGGCGAAGTAGGTAGAATACCAATATTCCATTCCAAAATTATGAACTAATTTATCTAATTCATCTTGGATTGAACGATCGTCAGCGGAACCAACTTCTTTTTGACCCCACTCATTATAACTACCCCAATTTTTNTCACCAAATTTGGCACCATATTTTGTAGCGGTATTTATCATTTCTTCACTATCTCTCTTACCATTTCCGTTTGCATCGCCAGCCCATTCCCAACCGCCAATTTTTCTATCTGCATCTTCTCCTGCGGGAGCTCGATCAATATCTCCTCCTAATATCCAATCATCAACCCATGAAGTAAAAATAGCCTTATAAAGAGGATCTTTATGTGCAATTTCTAATTTTCCATTTTTATTATAATTATTATTTTTTATGCTTTCTTTACCATTTTGGTCATAACCGCCAATTAAACCATCTCCATCCCAATCCATATCAGGATATGATGCTACAAGTAGCTTATCAACATCATAAACAATTTTAAAGCTGTTATTTTCGTTTTTAAAAGCCTCATATGCAAAACCAAAAGTTAAGTTAGTGGGTTGAGGGTCTGCTTGATCAGGGTCAATAAATGATACTTTTGGTCCAATATTCGTCATAGTAATCCCCAAGTCTAGCTCTGGTCTTAGCCAACCTTTCTTCATATATCCAAGATCAAAACCGAAATCTGTTGATGTACCTTTACCCTTTTCAGCTCCGGTACCTAATTCAACTAAATGTTGATAGGAAATCTTTGCATTTAATCCAAATGATGATGAAGAAGATAATTTCGAACTATACGAAATAGCTGCGGCCATCATATAAGAAGTGAACTTGCCCTGGTAATTTGCATATTCATCCATTCTGACCTGTTCACCTAAATTTAAATAGATCAGATGCCCACCAAGAGTACCCAAGTTTTCAAACTTTTTTCGATAACCTAAAAATTCATAATACATATCATCAGCTAAATTTGGCAACCAATTAACATGCATTATCGCTAATTCTGAGCCATCTTGGAATGCTAATCCTGCAGGATTCCAATAACTGGCATATGCATCATTAGCAACAGCAACCTGAGCCTCGCCCATTCCGCCAGCACGAGCACCAGGTGAAATAAGTAAAAAGATTGAGCCAGCTTCACCTTGAGCTATAAGTGGTGAACTGCAAGTGAGAAGGAGTGCAGACACAATCGAATATATACGCTTCATAGTTAGTCCTTTCCCATAAAACTGGGATTTAATATAATTAATGAAAGAAACGATTCAACCGTTAGCGTTTATTTGATAGCACTCCTAATAATTTCCTAAAATTACCCTTTTATATCAAATCAAGGCAAGAAAATAGAAAAAAAATTATTTAGTAGCCCAAGTTGATAAAATTGGAATATAAGTTATCGCAATTACACTTAATAGCATAACAAAGAAAAATGGCAATGTTGATTTATAGATAGTTGACATTGGTTTATCAAAACGATAAGAAGATAAGAATAAATTCATTCCAACAGGAGGTGTTAAAAAACCCAATTCTAAATTAGCAATAAATATAATTGCTAGATGTATCGGGTCTATACCAAAATACAAACCTAAAGGAGTAATTAGAGGAACAACTATAACTATTGCTGAAAAAATATCCATCATACATCCAACAGCAAGCAAAAATATATTTAACAATAGAAGAAAAACAAATTTAGAAGAAATTGCTACCTTTGCCCATTCAAGNAGACGGAGTGGAATTTGCGCNTCAACAAGATANCTTGTTAATCCCATTGCTACTCCTAGNATAATTAGGACNCCACCAATAAGAGTAGANCAATCTATAATTATTTTTTTANCATCGCCCCAATTAAGNTCTTTNTAAATAAAAAACTCAACAATAAAAATATAGATAGTAATTAACGATGCTGTTTCTACTANAGTTGTAAAACCACCAAAAATACCAAANAAAATCATTATCGGAATTATNGCTTCCCACTTAGAATCATTTAATGCAGAAATTATTTTGCTTAAATTAAATTTTTCTTTTGATATCGATTGAACTTTTCCTTGCCAAATAGCCCAACCACCTATCATACCGACGCGAATTAAACCAGGAATTATTCCTGCCAAAAAAACTAGCTTAATAGATACACCCGCAGTTACGCCATATATTATTAGCGGTAAACTAGGCGGGAATAACAATCCTAAAGAGCCTGCAACCGTTATAAAGCCTAATGAGAAATCTTTTGAATAACCTTCTTTAATTAAAATTGGCATTAATAATCCACCTAGCGCTAGTATAGTTACGCCTGATCCACCTGTTAATGCTGTAAAAAAGCCACAAACAAGCACCAGGACTATAGGTGTACCTCCTGGTATCCATCCAAAAGATGCTCTAAATAGTCGAACTAATCTTTCAGATGCATTACTTTCAGCTAATAAATAGCCTGACAATGTAAATAATGGGATTGTTGGCAAAGTAGGAGAAGCAACGATCCGATATGTTTCAGCTGATATAGCAGATAAAGGGGTCCAATCTCTCCAAAAAAAAAGAATTGCTAAGCCACCAAGAGCTGTAAATATTGGTGCACCTTTATAAAGTGAAAAAAAGATAAGACCAATTGAAAAATACATAAATAAAGATGACTCCTGAAAAAAGTCATTCGTAATTAAAATAATCAAAAGGTAGACCAAAATAAACAAAATAGCTTTATCATTAAAATGTGAATAACTATTATTAATCATATGGAAAGCAATAGACAAAAACCCAATTGGCATAATTATTAGAGCAGTCCATCTAGGAATAAAGGGAGCAATATTTACAGGATAATCCATTTCAATTGTTATTAAGTCCCAAGAGCCAATTAACAACGATAATACGATAAAGATGGGCGTAATTTTTTGTAAAATATTTAACCAATCTATTTGGCTCTCATTATCATATAAGGAAGAATTCGATAAAGAAAGAAGCTTATTTCTTCGAGAAGCTAGAACTGCTCCAACAAAACCAATCCATAGAGTGAAATGCTGGACAAGTACAGGGGAAGCAACAATTCCTGTAGTACCAAATAATCGGGTGATTACCTCAACTGAAGGTAAGAGGACTAACAAAAGAAAAATAATAATTGAAAAATTATTTTCTATACTTTTATAATTAATTGNATTCCATTTCTTTTCTTATCTCCATTAAACGATCAAAGGCTTTTTCATCAATCACTGTTCCTCTAAAATCAGGTGTCATTANATCAATTAATGACTTCCACTCNTTAAATTGATCAGGAGATAGTTGATTCACTTTAAGNCCATATTCTTGCATTACNCCTACAGCTTTATCAGATTCATAGCGATTTTTTTCTTGAAAACCTTTCCCAATCTCNTTTGCCACTTCCATCATTAAATTTTGATTNTTTTTGTCAATTCGATTCCANGCTCTTAAATCTACAATAATAGCNGCAGTCAAGTTTCCCCATTTCATATCTAACATATTATCTGCGATACCAAATAGTTGTTGAGATAATGCATACATTGGATTAAAGCCAATTGATGTTATGAGCCCAGTTTGGAGACCAGATAAAACATCTGTCATTGCTAGTGGAATTGGTTGATATCCATGCTTTTCATATAGTTGTGCAGNTTTATAATCACCTGCCCAAATAAANATTTTATTCTTTTTTAAATCTTTTGGAGTANANATNGGTTCACTAGAAAACCAGTAAGCCCAACCTACNTCAACCATTGCTAAAAGTTTAAAACCATTTTTCTCAGTTTGCGCGTACAAATCATTGCTTAACTGATCTCTAACAAAATCTACTTCATCATAAGACTGGTAAAGAAGTGGCATGTAAAATGAAGAAAAATAAGGATTGATCTCAGTCATACCTTCATTTGAGATCGCAGCTCCTTGAATCTGTCCAATTCTCATTTTCCTTATCATATCTCTTTCATCTCCAACTACACCACCTGGATAAATTCTAAGTCTGACATCACCATCAGTAACTTTTTCCCACTTTTGACCTAATTCAACTAATAAACCATGCCATTCAGTTCCTTCGGGAGCTAAGGTAGCCATTTTTATAATAACNTTTTTTGCTGCTAATGGCTGTAAAANGACAAGAACAAGGCAAAAAAGAATACTTTTTTTTATAATATTTAATCTAATAAAAAAATTCATCTATGTTATCCAGTAACCATTCTGCTCTTTTTTTGTTAATATAGTTTGTTAAACGTAAATCTGGATCAGTATTTATATCAATATTTATTGCTTTATATAATAAGTTTGTGAACTCGTTTCTATCTTGAGCTGGAATACAAACACTTTCTGCAATCGCTATGTAGGGGCTAATATCTAAATTATTTGATGCTTTAATAGCTTTATTAAAAAAATCCTTTGCAATTAATTCCTTATCTTTAGGTGAGTCATGGCGAATCATAGTATATGATATCATTGCACTTAGAAGCGCTCCCTTATTCCAAGTAGAATCAATTTCAATTGCAGCCTCAAGTAACTTTCCTAGCTTTGGCAATTGAATTATCCAATTCGGGTCACCCTTACTAGACTTAATTGCACCGCCGTACGAACCTGCAGTCCAAAAAAGAAAAAAAATATCTTCATTCTTAAAATCAGGTTTTATATTTGATTTTCCAGTAATCCAATTATTATAATTAGAAAACTTCACTGATAATGATTGATCACCAAATCTAACAGCTTCTGAGAATGAAAGATTCGCCCGTTTATAAAGTTCTTTAGCCTTATTATAGTCATTCATAACTAGTCTATCTGCATTTTCCATCGTAAAACCAAAAGAATGAATTGTTAAACTTTTAGATGCGTCAATAAGAAAATTTGGATTATTGGGATTTAATTTGGCTTTCTTAACAACCCTATTTACATAAAGCTCATACCCTCCATCAGCCCACTCTGGCTTATTATCTAATAAAACAATTGTTGGACTACATGAACAAAAAATTAATAAAAATGATAAAAAGTATAAACGCGAAGAAAAACTTGTTAATNAAAGAATGTTAGGAGTGAAGCTCACGATATATTGGGAAAGATTTACANAAGGATTTTACTTTGGACTTTACATTGTTAATTACATNATCATTTTCTATATCTTTAATAACTTCATCAATAAAGTCCACAATTTTGATCATTTCATCCGCACCCATTCCTCGGGTAGTGATTGCAGGACTACCAATACGTATTCCACTAGTAATAAAGGGACTCCTCTCATCAAATGGAACCATATTTTTNTTAACAGTAATACCAGCTTTTTCAAGAGCTTTTTCAGCAGATTTNCCTGTTACATTCTTATTTGTAAGATCAATNAGAATAACATGCGTATCAGTTCCACCAGAGATTAATTTATAATCTTTACTAAGCAATTCATTTGCCATTGTTTTAGAGTTATCAATAATATTTTGAGCATAAACTTTAAAACTTGGATCCAATGCTTCTCTAAAAGCAAGTGCCTTTGCNGCTATAATATGCATTAAAGGACCACCCTGGATACCAGGCATCACAGCTGAATCCAATAATTCTGAAACTAATTTAACCCTACCTGACTTTGGCGCTTTAATTCCCCATTTATTTTCAAAGTCCTTACCCATCATTATCATACCNCCTCTTGGTCCACGAAGAGTTTTATGNGTTGTTGTAGTTACTGCATCACAATATGGCATTGGTGAGGGATGTAAGCCAGTAGCAACAAGACCAGATGGATGTGCAATGTCCGCAATTAAATAAGCTCCCACCTCATCAGCAATTTCACGAAAATTGCTNAATTCTACAAATCTTGGATACGCACTTCCTCCACAAATAATTAATTTTGGCTTATTCTCTTTTGCAATTTTNCTAACTTCATCAAAATTAACTCGACCTGTCTTTCTATCTACTTGATATGAAACGGTATTGTAAAGTTTTCCTGAAAAATTAACCGAACTTCCATGCGTAAGGTGACCTCCATGAGCTAAATCGAGCCCCATTATAGTGTCACCAACAGAAATAAATGTCATTAATACAGCCATATTTGCTTGGGAGCCCGAATGTGGCTGTACATTAGCATATTCACAGCTGAATAATGTCTTTGCTCTATCCCTAGCTAAGTTTTCCGCCTGATCAACAAACTCACAACCACCGTAATATCTTGCACCTGGATATCCTTCAGCATATTTATTTGTCATTACTGATCCAGCCATCTGCAGCACAGGGTAACTAACAAAATTTTCCGAGGCAATTAGTTCGAGAGTTTCTTCTTCTCTAGAAACCTCGCTTAATAAAACTTTATATAATTCAGAATCATTTTCTTCAATAAAAGAATAGGGCTGACTCAATAAGCCCATTATTTACCAGCCTCTTTGTTTATTTAACTTTTCAGAGACCCAACTATAGCAACGATTAGTTACGTTGACAAATCCACGATTTTTAACCTCTGCATTCATCATAAACCACTGAGGCTTTCCAAATAAAACTTCATTATCAGTTAACCAATCTTTCGAACGTCTATACTTAGAAAAGCCTTTTTTCTCTGCTTTGTCAAATTCTTGATATGCAAAAGTNGCTACAACCCTATCATCAGTAGATATATCATTTGATCTACATGATTGAAAAGCTTTATAATATACATTTCCCTTTGCACCATGAGCTTCTCCTTCNCCAGAAAGCGTAAGTGCTTTATCAGCCCAATTAAAAGCTGAGCTGTAATCCTCATCTTCTATGTAAACTTCAGAAATTTTTACAGCGACTCTGAAGTCTCTAGGNTCAAGTCTAAATAATTTTTCATANGTTTTGGCAGCATCATTTAATTTATCAGATGAATCATAAGCTTGTGCCAATTTTCTGAGAGATATTTTACTTGATGGATCTATATCTACAACCTGTCTTANGACTCTAATAGCATCATTGGGGCGATCTGCTGCAACTAATTTGTCAGCATAATCTAAGCCGTAACTAACATTATCAGGATTATTTTCAAATCTATTTTGATATACATCTAATGGATCTCTACCACTCTTCTCGTAAGCTTGAGCTAAGTCACTTTGAGCAGCTTCATTGTTTGGCTGAATTTCTAATAAATCTTTTAAAACTGCTATCTGGTCATCAAAACGCTCTTGTGATTCATAAAGCTTTGCCAAATCACTTTTAATTTTTGTGTCTTCAGGAGCCAAGTAAGACAATCTGTCTAATTCATCCATTTGCAATGAAATCTTACCTTGTTTTTCGTAAGAAAAAGCCAAACGTTTCCTTAAATCAACATTGTTTGGCAAAAAAGTGAGACCTTTTAATAAAACATATTCAGAGCTATCATATTGACCCATGTATTCATAAGCAATCGCATAAAATAGGTAAACTTCTTGAGGATCGTCACGGTCACAACCAAGATCTGTCAATTCATCATAAGCACGCACTGTCGCTGACCAATCTCTATTTTTATAAAATTCTGCTGCACTACTAAATATTCTAGGACATCTCACTTCACGAATAGAATCAAGCCTAGCTTGTTCGGCAGCATCAGATTCGGCATCAGATTGCTCAGGTGGTGTACACATCGTCATAAAAATAGATGCTACACCTAAAAATAAAATTTTGCTGTAAAAAGATTTAGTTATCATTGTTTTGTTCTCCTCCTCAAGAACCATACATCTCCAATACTTATACCTACATTAAATTCTTTAAAATTTTCTTTATTATTTTTATCTATAAACCGGTTACCATTTCTAAAAGAAAAATCAATTTGATTACCGGTGCCTGCGAATTTAAATCCAAACCCAAATGATAAACCATTCTCAATTATTCTTTTTCCGGAAAATTTCATCCCGCTAAATGAATCTTCATATAAATCATAGCTATCTTTATATATACCGCTTCTAAACGTAATTCTATCTTGCCACTCCCTAGCTATTTGATTACCAAAACGTACTATCCCAAATCCAGCATGTGACTTAGAAGCAACCTGCTCTTTAAAAATACTACTATAGTTAATATTTGTTGCCTTATCCCTCCAAATCTGAAATTCACTAAATATATTAATACTATTAATAGTACTTAAATTGACCCCAATAGCCATACTATTTGGGGCATGGATNTCATTTATGTCTAATGTNTCAACCTGNACTTCACTTGGATAATCCTGACTATCGAAAGTATAATTATTGTTAACATCTTCAAAAAGNTCAAACTTATAAAGAGTGCCCGAAACTGGTTTATTNGTCATCTCAATTTTTGCGAAAAACAAAATTGAATATTTTGCTGATGNAAACATTTGCCCTGCAAAATCAACGTTAATTGTAGACCCANTATATGTTCGAATATTAAATAACCTNTAATAAGTTGAATTAATTACCATTGATTGCTCATCTCTAGATGAACCAAACAAATGATTAAGTGATAAACCTAAACCCATATTTTTATTTAACGGAAGTGAAACACCAAATGAACCAGACATAATACCACCNCCAGACCGAAATTCCTTATTTGTTACAAATTCATTTGATTCGTAAGAAAATTTAGTTGTATCAGTTTTAAAGAATGAATTATGATNATTAACAGGTTTTAATGAAAATCCAAATCCATATCTATCACCAATTGGAACAACAAATTGAATATTAGTAAAACCTGCAGATTGATTTTCAGAGTTATTTATTTCATTTCCAAATAGTTCATTACCAAAAGAACTATTTACATAAGAGAAATTTAATCCAGGCCAAGTAGCAGAATTTTCCATTGAAACGCCTGGATGAAAAGTAGGAACTAAACCAATACTCCCAGCACCGTTGACAGCAGTATTAAATGAAGTGCGGGACAAGCCCAATCCATAAGCATTATAAATAGATTGATTAAAAGCCAATTCAAAAAGNATTATAGAAATATATACTATCTTACGGATAAACATAAATAACTCTCATAGCTGGATAATAAATTGAATTATCCAATCCATAGAAACTNATGACTTTGAAAGGATCGTTGGATGAATTAGACAGAATTTTAAATCCCTGATTTTTCTTTTTTCCATTAGCAATATCAGTGGAGGCATTCCTAAGATTAATTTTAAGGATATTATTTTCCATTACTGAAGATGCCATTAATGTAACATCAACAAGGAATGGATCTTCATCATGAAATAAAAAGTTTGAAAAAACTGCATCACTTGTTAGTGGATAAGCATTTATNCTCAATCCTGAAGTAGTATCTGAGTCTATACTATTTAATATTAATTCAGCAGATCTAATTATACCTCTAGCAGGTAATCTCCAACCATCCATATCCACAAATAATAATGATTTTAAACCCTTAGCAGTACCTATCGATAGATAGGTAGTATCATCAGAAGTTATCTTTGGAGGCTTAATAATAGATATATCTTCGATAGATTTATAAGTACGATATGTAGTATCTATAACAATAGTATCGTTTAGAAAAGTACGATAATAAACTTTTAGTTCTGGAGCCTCTCCCCCACTTAAATCAGAACTATGAAATTTATATTCATAATTTTCATCATTTGTTAACTCAATTAAAAATGAATTATTAAAATTTAAGTTTGAAGTATCTTTAAATACATTTAACACTGTGGTATCAATCAAAAAATTCAATGTTACTTTTGTATTTACACTATCAATTGAATCTGCAACCATAGTAGCCTTTGAAATAATATTTGAAGATAATGATTCTTCAAAATTCAGATAATTTGTTGTCAATTCATTAAAAACTGAATCATCACTTTGCGGAAAGTATTTAACTTGAAAAGACGTATTTTGATCAATGGAATCCGAAATAAATCTCAGGGTTATTTTCATGCTATCAGCTACAACAAGGGTATCATTGTAATAATCAAAAGGATATCCGCCACCAACAGCAGTACTATCAAATCGAATTAGATTAAATAAATACTTATAATCATTTTTTTCTCCAAAATAGAGGTAGTCTGAAGAGCCTAAAATAGGTGGAGTTTGATATGTAATAGAATTTGTAACTGGAAAAGAAACTGTATCTACAGACAGTGGTGTACCTTCTTCATCAATAGGTAAAGCAGCTTCTTCACATGAAATAAAGATAATTAATAATAGATAGAAAATTCTAACTGAGAAAAATTGATCCAAAATATTCATTTAAAAAGTGTTCTAAAATTCTAATACGATGTATTAACCGAAATGTTTCGTTAATTCATCATTAAGAACTCGAGCTGTTTCAAGATAATTAGGTGATTCACCCTCTGGTATTTTCATTGAAATCACTTTTTTCTTATGTGCCTTTAAACCAGGAAGCGACATAAGTTTTTTTGTGACGTTATTTGATGGAGAATCTACAGCTATTATTAGGTCAGCATAGGGAGCAGCTATCTCATAACAATTTAATTCTTCGTCGCCTTTAACGCTGTCAGATAAAGTTAAGCCAAGCTTAGCAAAAGACGAACGAGAGACTGTACAATATTCATCGATTGAATGAACTAAGATAACTGTTTTTATTCCTCCATAAAAGTCTTGCGAGTCATAAATTTGTTGATATATCATAGGGGCAAGAGCTGTTTGCCATCCATTGCAAATTAGAACATCAGGCTTCCAAAATAAATGTGGCAATGTTGCAATAGCAGCTTTGGAAAAATATCCATATCTTTCATCGTTATCACTTAAAACCCTACCATTCTTTGACTTATATAATAGATTAGTTAAGTTTTTAAAATAATCTGGATTTTCAAGAAAATAAACCTGAACCCTAGTTTTAGGTATAAATGCACTTTTTGCAGACGAAAGAACCTCTTCTCCATCAAAATCAAAAGGGATTTCTCTTAATCTTATTACTTCCCTTAAGATATATTTACGTTCACTTACGAACCCATACTTAGGAATTATTGTTCTAATATCGTGTTCAACCGTTTGCAAGGCTAATGGAATATCTACCGAAAACTTTCCTAGATGGGAAGTACTGGCAAAAGGTTCAATTTCTGTTGTTAGAAAAAAAAGCTTTAATGACATAGTTTATGTTTGTTTGTAATTAAATATTTAATTGTTTAATTGATTCTCGAGCTTTATCATAAAATTCGGAACCTGGGAAATAATCAATTAGTCTTTGATACTCTTCTCGCGCCTTATCATAATTACCCATACTACGATGACAATGACCTAGTTTTAATTGAGCGTCATCATCTTTATCTGTACTTGGAAAAGTAAAAACTTTTTCAAATTCAATTGCTGCCCTTTTGAAATTTTTCATTGTATAATAACATTCAGCCAACCAATATTGACTATTATCAGCCAAATCATTAGTTGGNTCTCCCATTACTAATCCAGCAAAACCAGAAATAGCATTTTCATATTGACCATTTTGATAAGATGATAAGGCAGCAATATATCTTTTTTTATATTCTGAAGGACTAATCTTTGAACTAATATTTGCATTTACTTTATTACTTTTAAGNTCATACATCTCAGAAAAGCTATTGGCTAAAGTAACAATTTTATTTTCAACCATTACTAGCTGTGCAAGAATTTCAAAATTTACGCTATCAATATATGCTGTCTTATCTTCAATCAGACGCATCTTATTTTGAATAGTATTGATTCTATTAATTAATAGAATTGCGACTGAGTCGGTCTGCTCTTTAGCTTTTAAATTTGCTTTTAGGGCATTTTGGAGTTCTGGAAGTAACATTCGTATCTGAATGTCTAACGAATCAATATAAGAATTTTGCTTATTAATTTTGCTATTAAGACTTCTTATNTCACGCTTTACATTCGAGTCCTGAGCAATTAATAAGGAACAGGAAAAAAGAAAAACTAATATTGCTGCAAATTTTAGCAATCTATTCATTTATAATTATCCTCGGATTAAATAATATAAACCCAGTGTAGAATTTAATGTTATTAAATGAAAATCGTAATTATCTTTTTTTTTTATTATTCTAGCTCAGTTCGGCCAAAATTTAGAACAAAACCTATCATCATAAAAGATGATAAAAGGAAAGAACCNCCATATGAAATAAAAGGTAATGGCAANCCTTTAACTGGAATTAAACCGGCTGTCATAGAACAATTAACAAAGATATGACCTAGGAAAATACTAGCAATGCCAATGATTATTAGCGAAGAAAACTTATCAGATGCATGAAAAGCAATAGAAACCATTTTTATTAATAACCAAGCAAATAGAATTAACATAGTAAGTATTACAATGAAACCTAACTCTTCACCAATAACGCTAACAATAAAATCAGACTCTTGTACTGGTAAAAACTTTAATTGAGTTTGGGTTCCTTGGCCAAGCCCTTTCCCTAAAAANCCTCCAGAACCTAATGCTGTTTTACTTTGAATAATTTGATATCCTGCGCCCAGTGGATCTAGCTCAGGATTAATTGAGCTTAGAATTCTATTTTTTTGATATGGTCTAAGTAAATTCCAAAGTAATGGAAAGATTAAACCTAAAAATACATTTGAAAAAAATATAAGTATTCCATTCCAGAGCTTTTTATTGAAAAAATAAATACTTATGCCAAAAATAATTATCCATATTGAGAATACTAGAAAATTAAATGCTGTTAAAATGCTCAATAAAGGAGCAATAATTAGAAACAAATGAAAAGGGTTGGCACCCACCCAGAATAGCATTGGGATAACAGGAATCATCATTATAAATGCTGTGCCTAAGTCTGGTTGATTAAGTACAATAAGGGTAGGCATTAAAGCAATTATAAAAGGAATAATATTAGACATAAAATTCCTTACCTGAAGATTNTTATCAGATAGATATCGTGCAAGTGTAATAACTATTACCCACTTAGNAATTTCTGAAGGTTGCAAAACAAATGGTAATCCTAAATCAATCCATCTATATGTTCCTGCCATTTTTGAACCAAGAAATGGTAAAAACACAAAAANTAATGTAAATAAATAAAATAAATAGATGTATTTATGTATGAACCTTTTAGACAAAAGTGCAGTAATTAGCATTAATAGAATAGCTGGACCAAGAAAAAATAATTGTTTATAAAATGCTTTTGAAGAATTTTCCTCCTGTACAACACTAATACTAAAAAGACTAAAAAGTCCTATAATTAATAAGATGAATACATTAATAAGTATTATATAAGGTGAANCTTTAATTTTATTCCAATAATTTAAAAACATCAGTTCTTTGCAAAATTTGATTTATTAGAATTGAAATAAAAATTGTATATATTTTTGCTAATTGGTGTTGCATATGTCCCCCCACTTCCACCATTCTCAATTAGAACTACAATTGAAATCATTTCACCATTTTTTTCACCATAAGTAATATACCAAGCGTGAGGATCCCCATGGGGATTTTCAGCTGTACCAGTTTTGCCATAAATTATTAAACCGGGTATTTTTGGATCAGATAACTTTCCAGTTCCTTTTGAGCCTACTACTACCTCCCTCATAGCATTTTGAATAATTTCCCAACTTTCTAAATCAGCTTCTGGTTGATAGAGTTTATTTATATTACTTTTTACCAAATGAACAGGATAAGTATCACCATTAGTTGCAATCAGATTAACATAATTTGACATTTGGATCGGAGTAGATAATATCTCGCCTTGGCCAATAGCAATATTTAATAATGCTCCTTTTGACCAACCCCATTTGCCGTAAAGTTTATTCATAAAGTCTCTGTTTGGCATCCTGCCTATCATTTCACTTGGTAAGTCAAGATTAGATCTTTTACCATACCCAAATTGCTGAGCACGTAAATATAGGTCGTCTAACTTAATTTTTTGAATAGCTTCATAAAAATAAATATCACATGATTGANCAATAGCCTGCTCCATATTTATTTTTCCGTGACCATTTTCATCCCAACAACGATGCACTCTATCAAAATATTCATATTCACCAGTGCAGATAACACTCCAATCTGGAGATACGATCTTCTTTTGTAATAACTCTAATGTAACTATCATCTTAAATATTGATCCAGGAGGATAGAGACCGTTTGATGCTCTATTTAATAAGGGCTTATCAGGATCATTAATAANCTCTTTCCAATCATCATTTGAAACTAAACCTGTGAAAAGGTCTGGTTTGTAGTCTGGGGAACTGAGTAAAGATAAAATCTCACCAGTTTTAGGATTTGAAACAATAACTACACCTTTTTTACCTTTGAATTCACGTTCAACAAATGATTGTAAAGATATATCTAAAGTAGTCAAAATATTTTTTCCAGGAACTGGTAAAATGCTATTGTTCAATTCAATTTTTTCAGTCTCTCTACCAAAAGCGTCAACCTGATAATAAGAAACACCTTTATTCCCTTTAAGCGTAGACTCATATTGTTTTTCAATTCCTGTCCAACCCACCAAATCACCTAATTGATAATCATTATTATTAGTATTAATTAACATTTCAGAGTCAAATTCTTTTAAATAACCTAAAACATGAGAAGCNCGAATTTTATCATTAAATATTCTTTCAGGGAATTGCTTATAAATAATACCACTTAAATCATGTTTTTTCTCTTCTAATCTACTCAATTGTAAAATTGTTAAATCTTTTGCAAGACGTATAGGAAGGAATCTATTTCTAAAATTATTCTTATAATTTTTTTCTAATATAGAAATATCTATACCAGTAGTTTTATTTATTATGTCATAGTTTTTTTCTTTATTAATAATTTCAGCATCAATACCATAGATTATATATGTTGGAAAATTATCAACAATTATCGCGCCATTTCTATCTAAAATAAGACCCCTTGGAGATGGAAGAGATATAGCGCGAATACGATTGCTGTCTGCCTGCTTAGTATATAAATCATGATTTAAAATTTGCAGTTGAAAAAATCTGTAAATCAGAAGCATATGAAAAATCAATATTATAAAAATAGTAAACCAATATTGATATTTTGAAATAGAGTTAGATGATTTTAGCACGAGAAGCTTCCTTTAGAGGATAAAAGAACTGTAAAATAAAAATAAATATTAATGTATATGAAGATGATAAAAACCAAATAATAAAAAAATCAATTTTGTCGGAAATAAATAAAGACTGGAAAAGAAAATAATTTAATATAAAAAAATGTAGAAATAATGTTGCTAACCAATAAGAATGGAAAACATATGGTAATAATCGCTCATATTTACCATAAAGAAAGCCAGATAAATATGCCGTTATAGATAGAGTTAGTGGTGTTAATCCTAAATAAGAACTAACACCTAATAAATCAGAAATTAAACCAATAATAAATGCTAAAATAATACTAACTAATCGACCGTAAATAAGAGCAATGTAAAGGATGTAAATAATTAAGAAATCAGGACGAATATTATTTATTGTAAGGAAGTCAATAAAAACAAGCTGAAATAGGAATACAACTAGAGAAACTAAAATAATATTAATTTTGTTCATTAATTCCTTCATCAATTATAATGAAAGCATTTAATACTGAGCCTAGATTTGGAGATATTTTTATTTTTGCAACTTTTTGAAAACTCCCTCTTTCTTCAATTAACTGAATTACTTTACCAACAGGTAAATCATCAGGATAAATTTGACTAAAACCTGATGTGACAACATTATCGCCAATCGATATTTCAGCATTCTTTTGAATTTCTCTTATTTCACATATATTTGAATTTAAATAACGTAAAATTCCCGTTGAACCAGAAGGATAAATTCTAACTGAAAGACGGTAATTAGGGTCATAAATACTTTGTACAATCGTCGTTGATTTACCTACGATTAATGTTTTTCCAATAACTCCATCTGGAACTAACACAGGCTGATTATCTTTAACACCATCATCTGAACCAACATTCAAGGTTATTGAGGAAATATTCGAAGAAATACCCATATTCAAAACTTTTGCTGCCAATAACCCTATGTTACTTTCATTTTTAAAATTTAAAAGTTTTTTTAGGGATTTATTTTCTTCGTGATCGACAAGTATGGATTCCAATTGAAGACTTAACTGTACATTTTTTTGTCTTAACAGCTGAGTCTCCTCTTGGAGTCGAGCCATGTTTTTTATCCACGCAGAAGGAGTAAATATAAATGAAAATGTGTCACTAAACTTTCCTCTAACAAGAAAAATATTTGGGGAATCATTTTTAAGTAAAATCCCAAGTGATAAAGCAATTGCTAATATAAATATTACATGATCTTTATATTTTAGAAGTGCTAAATAAAGTGAACGCATTCAAAGAATTATATTAAAACAGATTCATATTTTTTAACATTTTCAAGTACTTTTCCAGTGCCTTTTACTACAGATAAAAGAGGATCCTCTGCTATATTAACAGGAACATTAGTACGCTCTCTAATTAATTGATCTATTCCTCTTAGCATACTTCCTCCACCTGTCATTATTATACCTTGATCAAGAATATCCGCTGATAATTCAGGTGGTGTTCTTTCCAGCGCTCTTTTTACAGCTTCTACAATAGCATTAATTGGATCTTTGAGTGCTTGCCTAATTTCATCTGAAGAAACTTCAATTGTTTTTGGAATACCAGAAACCAAGTCTCTACCTTTGACTGCAATCATTTCACTTTTAATTCTCATAGCTGACCCAACAGATTTCTTTATTGATTCAGCAGTAGTTTGGCCAACTTCTAATTTATGTTCATTCCTAAACCATTGTATAACGGCTTGATCCATTTCATCTCCAGCAACACGTATTGCCTCTTTAGTTACTACACCATTTAAAGCAATTACCGCAATTTCTGTAGTACCGCCACCAATATCAATTATAATATTTCCAACAGCTCTTGATATGTCAAGGCCAATACCAATAGCCGCAGCAACCGGCTCTTCAATTAAATAAACCTCTCTAGCATTAGCGCGTTCTCCTGAATCTCTTACAGCGCGCCGTTCAACTTCAGTTACGCCTGAAGGAACACATATAACCATTCTAGGTCTTGCCAAGCGATTCATATTTATTTTTTGGATAAAACCTTGTAACAAACCATCNGTCATATTGAAATCTGCAATAACTCCATCCCTAAGAGGGCGAACAGTTTCTATTTCACGATGAGTCCTGCCAACCATTGATTTAGCCTCGTATCCGACAGCAATTATCTTATCATCATGAACGGATTTAGCTACTATAGAGGGTTCATTAATCAAAACCCCCTTACCCTTTATATATACTAGTGTATTTGCAGTACCAAGATCTATAGCGATATCGCCTGAAACCCAATTTAATGGATTTGTAAAATAGTTTTTAATTGACATAAAATTTTGTATTTATTTAAAAATTATAACCAGATTATCAGTAGAGAGTTTAGAATAAAAAATAATAGGGATTCATTAATTTATATACTTAATTAAAAGTTGATTTTTTTCTGCCACTATTTGCTAATTTATCAGCTACCTTATTTTTATCTCTTAAGATATGAGTTAACTGCCAGCTTTCAAATTTTTTAAGTAAATCAATTACTTCTAAGTATAAAATTTTCATTCTACTATTTTTTACCTGATATTCACCATTAACTTGCTTAACAACTAATTCGCTGTCTGAAAATATTTCTGGATTTAAAAAATTAAACTCAAGTAGATATTGCAATCCTTTAATTAATGCTCTGTACTCAGCTTCATTATTTGTAGCATCGTCAAGATACTCAGAAAAAGAATAAACTTCCTCATCTGAATTATAAATTACACCACCAATTCCTGCGGTTTTTGAATGAAGATCAGAAGCTCCATCTATATAAAGAGTTATATCTGAACTTTTTGATAGTTTTTTATATAATTGNCCTAAAGATGAATTGTCAGAATACTGATTATCTTTTAAAAGTTTTTTTAGAGCTGCTTTTTCTTGTTTATTTAACTTCATAGATATTATATATATGGATTTGGTGTTGATTTTGCTGGACATTCTTCCCAATAATAGCACCAATTGCATAAAATACTTTCATTTGGNCTNAAAGGCTTTTTATCAAAAATATGATTTNTAATTTCATNNATTTTAGTTTTTATCNTTTGAACCAATTCTNCAATNTGANNAGNAGTTCTNANTGAANAAACTTCTTGATTAAACTGNAGNAAATGCCATATNAATTTTATTGATTTAATATTTTNATACTCTTTTTCAAGNGCNATTTGATANATNGCTAANTGATCATTATTATCAGCATCTTTTTGAGACATAATTCTTTTACCACTCTTATAATCATGAATCTCATAATTTCCATTTTCATCACAATCTATACGATCAGCAATTCCTTTTAGGATATAATTATCTGAACTATCGAGTGAAAAAACAAATTCAACTTCAGTGCCGATTACATGTTGATCAAAGGGTGTATAATTCCTATAAAACGCGGCAATACATTTTTCTCCCAAATCAAAATAAAATTTTTTAGAATTTTCTCTACGAACTATTGCTATTTTATCATGCCAATTTTCTTCCCATAAATCATAATATTTTTCAATTACTTGATCAAAAAAAGGTAATTTAAAAGATAATTTTTCATTATAGAGGTACTCAAGTGCCTCATGAACTCTTTTACCCATAAATGCCTCTACGCCTTCTTCTTTTTTAATCACCTTATCGATATATCTAAATTGAAATTGGGCAGGGCATTTTTTATAAGTTTCTAGACTACTATATGAAAATCTTTCAATCATATTAATTATAATTATAAAAGTTAAAGATTACTTATCATCCGAATCTATAATTGAAAAAGAAAAGGAATAATATTTACTATTTATATTTTACCAACTTCGAGTTCGAAAAAATGGCGTAGTCAATCTATAGTCACCAAATCCATTTTCATCCACAAAATCAAAATATTTATTAATACCATAATAATGCCAACGTTGAGAATATAATCGACTAAGAGGGTCATTATAAGTTTCTAGATCATCGGGAGGACCAAATAATATATATATCATTCCCATATCCGTCTTCCATCCATCTGTATAACTTTTAAAATTTGCATTTGAATAATTTATTCTAGAAAAATACTCATCCATAATTTCATTTTCTTCTGTTTCTGGAGTTGGGTCTTTTCCAGACCAGTATTCTAAAAATAATGATTCCCTTTCATCAGATTTCGCCTTTTTTAATTTTTTCCACTCATCATCACGAAGAATATATCTCATATTTTGAATTGCTTGAGAAATATCACCTATTGAATTACTTATACCAGGTCGTAAAATTGATAAAATCGCAGATTCTTTTTTACTCTTTCCATTCTGAGTCAAAATAATATCAACTTTTTTTCTTAATCCTTCCTTTGAAACTTCATCTGGAATAATAATTCTTTGGTGAAAAGATTCTTTTTCGGATACTAATTGAAAACTTTTATTCCATATTTTTTTTCTTTTAGAATTATTTATAATCAATTCTAATGTAAAAGGGCCTGGTAAAACTTTGCCAGAAATAAATATAGAAGCTTGGTTGATTTTTTCTCCTGGATAACTACGAAAAAGTGGAATTTCATTTTTATCTAAACCCCAATTACCTTCAATGAAATCCAAAAAAAATGGTTTGTAAAGAGCTAGAGGACCAGAATAATTTTTT
This sequence comes from Fidelibacterota bacterium, assembly GCA_002713455.1. Taxonomy (GTDB): domain Bacteria; phylum Fidelibacterota; class Marinisomatia; order Marinisomatales; family TCS55. The sequence goes on along the minus strand of PASX01000010.1, from coordinate 14,804 downwards.
AATTTTAAATTTTTATTAACTATACCACCATTATTTGAATCTCTATCTAATACTTCAGCTGAGATTATATAATCTCCAGGAACAATTTTAAATTCATGNAAATGTATTGTGAAAATNTCACGGGATGTAGANTCTAAATAACTATCTGTTTTTAATGTATTTGACCAATTTTTTCTNCCTACTANAGANCCCTTTTTTTCTTTTAATGAAANTGTAGCTTCNTATGATGAAATAAAATNAACGTCTTCTTTAACGAATTTTAAAACATTATTNGGNACNGATAAATAAGATAGAACTTTAATNGAATCAGAACTNTGNTCAGCNATTGTNAAAATAGAAAATTGGTACTGATTTAAAATATCTTGCTTACGAGAATTNGCTTGCCTCTGAGCACTCAAAAAGGNAAAGANAAATANAAATAAAATTAAAGTATTTTTTATTTTCATTATTTANANTGAAACGAAATNAACCCTTCAGATGTTCCCAACCAAAGTTTCCTACCTTTAATATACATGTCGTTAACTTCACCAATGAAGGAATAATTATAAATATTCATAAAATTTTTTCTCATATCAAATTTTATAACGCCATTGATTGTTGATAAAAAAATTATATCCTTTTCTATCGCCATAGATTTAACCTTTAATCCGCCAAAAATACTTGGATCTACAGCATTAGACCATTTTCTATTTCTAAAGTTAAACGATATTATACCTGATTGATTTGCTGCATAAATATTTCTGCTATTATATGCTAAATCAGTATATGCAGTATTTCTAGTTAAAGGTAAAAAGTCATTCGNTCTGTACCCAAAATTTTTATAATCAAAAATCTTATTATTTTTTATATCATAGATATAAAGCCCTATACCTGATGCTATAAANAAAAAATTATTTTTTACAGCCAAATCATAAATATTAATATTCTTAAAAAATTGTAAAATATCATTTTTAATAATACTGCCATTTATATCTAATGTTTNNAATCCATTATAACTACCAAACCATACNTGATCATCAATATATATAAATGAAGAAATTTGGTCACGAGGATTCCCCATACTAAGTCTAATAGTTTTCCAAAAGTCATTTTTTTTGTTATAAGATAAAATTACACCATCACCACTGAACCAAACTTTATTTTTCATTTCAATAATTGAAAAGATTGATGTTCTATCCATATTAATTGTTTCATCAAATAAGTATAAATCAAAAGATTTTGTTAGTGGGTCAAAATAAGATATCCCATCAGATCTACCCTCTAATTTCCCACCTAACCAAAAATACTTTTTCCCTTCAATATCATAAATATGATCACCTGCTAAACCTGAATAAAAAGGCTTCAAAGTCTTCATTGTATTATCACCTTTAAAAAAATAACCTTCTTCAGTTCCTATCCATAACTCATTCATTTTATTAAAATAATAGGTGGTTATACTTATTTTTTTACCATTCGGGTTTATTAAACTTTCAAGGTCTGAAATCCAACCGTCTAATAATGAATAATCTATAATTAATGATGAAAATTCATTACCATAACTATTGGTACTTGAACTCCAAACGACATTTTTGTTTGGCACAGCCATAGACTCCAAAATGACCCCCGTGATTCTATCAAGTCGATAATATAAGTTGCCAGCATTAATCCAAATTCCATCTTCAGATTCACCTATTTGATGGACGAATGAATTAAAAGGAATTCCCAATTCATTATTACTTAAAAATCTCCAACTNCCNTCTGCTGTAATGCTATATTCAACGCCAAATGGTGTGGCAACCCATAGATATCCATTATAATCATAATGTANTGCTTTGATTGAATTACTTCTCAATCCCTGTGCTTTTGTAATTGGCTCATCAAGTCGTTCTGAAAATATATTAAAACGAAGTATTCCACCATTTTCACTCCCTAAGTAAATATAACTACTNCTAGATGAAATTGAGTTTATACTGCCAGTTTTTCTATATTGAACCCAATCAAAAGGATTAAACTGACTATCAGGTTGAGAATAGAGAAATGATAAAAGAAAAAATAAAAATATTATAAAATTATTATTCATCTATTTTGCATTTTAACAAAATAGATGAACTAATTNCGATCATATCCAAGAATTTCATCTAACATTTTAATATTGATTGGCATAACTCCAACTTCTTCGCAAACTCGTCCTGCAGCAAAGTTGGCTAAAATAGCTGACTCNCTAGGAGTTGCTTCACAAATATCAGATAATGAAAAAGTTGAAATAACTGTATCACCAGCTCCTGAAACATCATGTACTTTACGAGCTTTTGTTATTATATGGTGATAATCCTTTCCGCTATATAGTGAAANACCTTTTGNACCTTGAGTAATTAATAATATTTCAGCATTAATTTCATTCTTGAGTTCAAATCCTNTTCTCTCAATAGATTCNTTTTTTGAAGCATAAGAGTTTTCAAATTCAATTAAGTTTGGTTTAAATAGTCTAACATTCTTGTACGATTTAAAATTACTTTTTTTAGGATCAACATAGATTTTTTTCTCTGATTTATTTGCTATATCTAATATTGATGAAATATTATTTTTATTCAAAACTCCTTTATTGTAATCTTGTAAAATTACACCATCAACATCTAAAATATTTTTTTCTATAACAGCTAAAAGTTTTTCAATAGATTTATTGCTTAGATTTTTTTTTGATTCAAAATCAACTCTAATAACTTGATTATCATGAGACATGATTCTTGTTTTTACAGTTGTATGACGATTCTCACTAACAATAATATCTTCACAGTTAACATTCTGTTTTTTCAAAACATCAATTAACTTTATTCCATCATTATCAGAACCAATAAAACCAAATAATACAACTTCACATCCTAAAGATGAAAGATTTAGTGCAACGTTGGCAGCACCTCCAGGTCTGTAATCTACTCTATCTACATCGACAATTGGAACCGGAGCTTCTGGTGAAATTCTTTCAGTATAGCCCCAATAATATTTATCTAACATTAAATCACCAATAACCATGATTCTTTTACTATGAAAATTTGAAGTTATTTTACCGTATCGATCTAAATTCATATTTGTTATCTAATATTTCTAAAAGTTATCGTTTTGTTTTTTTATAACTTCGGCGAGGCCTATTTCTTCTGACGGGTGCACTAGCCCTTTTTTCTCTTGACTGTTTTGATCTGATTTTCGATAGGTGACCATTGTTTAAATAAAGCAAGACTGATGCAAAGTTTTTTATTTTTTTATCATAAGGAGTTGATAAAATAATAGTAGTACCATACTCCTTATTTATAAATTTAATTTTATTACAAAGGTCTTTTTCTGTTTCAGTATCAAAAGCAATTCCAAAATCATCAATTATAAGCACACGTGGGTCTTGTTGAAATGCGATGGCTAAATTCAATAACATTCTTTCACCTTTAGAACAATTATCAATATTTTTTCTATTAATTAAATTGTTTTTTTTAAGATAACGAGGAATTATTCTATCTGAAAACTCATAATTTAATAATTTAGGAAGTTTAGACTGATCTATTTTATCATTTAATTGAACAATTTTAATTTCTGAATTCTGTTTTACTTTACCAAATAAATTGGTTTCGAAATAATTGTTTTCATACTTTACTTCACCGCTGGTTTGATTTAAGGAACCAGCCATAATTTTAAGCAAAGTTGATTTACCAGATCCTACAGGACCAACAATTCCGTATATAGTACCACGATGAAATTTTAATTGTCTTATATTAATAACCTCATGGTCATTATATATTTTTTTTAAATTATTTATTTCATATATAAGACTTGATACTTGACTCATTTTTCCTCCGCATAAAAGGAGAATAAATCGTTAAACTATTTAATTATTAACATGTTCNAGNTAGCGTTCAACATCAATAGCAGACATGCAACCAGTTCCAGCTGCAGTNACAGCCTGACGGTAAACATTNTCTTGAACATCNCCACAGGCAAAAACACCTTCTAAGCTTGTTGCAGTGCTTCCATCTTTTGTTTGTAAATAACCAAAATTATCAGTCTCGAGAATCCCATTAAAAAGATCAGTATTAGGTTTATGGCCTATTGCCATGAATACGCCATCACATTTTTCCTCTTTTAATTCACTTGAGATAGTATCTTTAAGTACTATGGCATGAACACCTTTTTCTTGACTTCCNAATATTTCATCTACAGTTTTATTCCACAAAACTGAAATCTTTGGATTATTCATTGTTCGGTCAATCATNATTTTAGATGCACGAAACTTATCTCTCCTATGAACGATAACTACCTTAGATGCAAATTTTGTAAGATAAGTTGCTTCTTCCATTGCAGAATCACCACCTCCAACAACAAACACCTTTTTATCTTTAAAGAAAAAACCATCACATGTAGCACAAGCAGAAACACCATAACCCATTAGTGCTTTTTCACTATCAAGGCCAAGCATTTTTGCAGATGCTCCAGTTGCAATTATTATAGACTGAGTTAGATAAGTTTCATCACCTACCCAAACCTTATATGGTTTTTCACTTAAATCAACTTTAGTTACATTCTTAAAGTGACATTCAGCTCCAAATCGAACTGCCTGCTTTCTGAAACTGTCCATTAGATCTGGTCCCATTATACCATCAGGAAANCCAGGATAATTTTCAACATCTGTAGTAATTGTCAGTTGCCCNCCTGGCTGATTNCCTTCAAATACCAATGGNTTAAGATTAGCACGCCCTGTATATAAAGCTGCGGTTAAACCCGCNGGGCCCGAACCAATAATTATAACTTTTCGATTCATTCGATAATTATTAAAAAATATTTAAATAACTGAATCAAGGATGTCAGTTATTCTATTCTTTGGNACAGAACCAACAATTTGATTGATAACTGCCCCATTTTTAAAAACTAAAAGTGTGGGAATACTTCTTACNCCAAACTGACTAGCAATTTGATTCTCATTATCCACATTTAGNTTACCTACTTTAACTTTGCCTGAATAATCATCAGCTACTTCCGCCACTACTGGTGCTATAGCTCGACAAGGGCCACACCATNCAGCCCAAAAATCTACGAGAACTGGTGAATCAGACTTTAATACCTCAGCTTCAAAATCTACTGAGGTAAACTCTTTNACATTTTTTGACACATAATCTCCTTTTTTCAAGGTTAAAGTGTAATGGAAAGTAACTTGATTTATTTGTTTCGAAAAATATGAAAATAATAAATCATCATTTTTTTTTAACTATTCAATTTTAATTGNCTTACCATCAAGGTTTTTTGGATACTTAATATCTAAAATTTTTGCTAGTGTTGGAGCAATGTCAACTGATCTTAGATAATCCTTGCGTATTTTACTTTCAGTTTTACCATTTGACAAAATAAGTGGAATATGAGCATCGTAATCATAAGGAGATCCATGAGTAGTTCCTGTAGTACTAGTAATCCAATATTTTTTTTGAATTAAAAAAATATCAGGACTTTTAGTATTATGAANCATATTCTTTAATCGTGTTGAAATTTTAGAATTATCACCATTAATTATCTCTTCTTTTGACATAACAGCTTTTACGCCGGGAATTTTAATTAAATAAGATTTTAATAAATCTCTAGCAATCTTTCTTTCACTAGTACTTAAGTTTTTATTAAAGTAAAAGTTGTTACTATATCGTTTTACTTTGCCTCCACCTATTTGCAGATCAATTTCATTCATAGCTAGGGCAAAGAGGGAGTCTCTTTGTACTCTTGGAATCCTCCCTGCGTCTAGACCTTTTGATATTAAATATTCTGGNAACTCTGAAACCCCATGGTCGCTTGTTAATAAATAAAGAGTATTATTTTCTCCAACCATACTTTCAATATAATTAATAAAATCACCCAAAGATTTATCTAAACGAAGATAATTATCCAACTGCTCATGTGAATATGGTCCAAATGAATGACCAATTCCATCAATTGCAGAAGGTCCTAAAAAAAGTATATCAGGTTCATTATCTAAGCCCATTTTATANAATTTAACTGCCTCTAATCCAAGATTTAATAATGATCTGTCACCATAAGGTGTTGTATAGAATGAACTATTCAAAAAATTTAATTTAAATTCATCAAATTTTAATGGNAATACTGGATCAGTTCTAGACCAACTATTTTCACCTTTAAAATTATCAACTCTTGTATTATTTTTATAAATCTCTTCTGGCAAAATTCGATACCATGTTGAATCTAAATATGTATCAACATTCATATTTTGATTAAATCTAGTAACCCATTCTGGCAAAAAAGGGGAATAATAGCTTGAAGTCGTNTATCCTCCCATTCTATCATCCCACAATGCTATTTCAGGTCTCTTGCCTCCTAAAAATACAGCTCCTCTATCCTTCCCNGAGATTGAAACAACTTTAGAATTTGGGTAAGAATTAACTAGCCAATCGCCAAGTGCAGTATTATTTATATTTTTGTAAGAACGACCAGTNGTACTGTCTGAAAGTTCATATGACAGTGTATCTTCTACGCAATACCACTTCCTATTTATATCACGGTCAAACCAAGTATTAGCAAGGACTCCACCACTACCAGGAAATAAACCAGAAGCTAAAGAATAATAACCTGGGCCAGTTAATGTATTTCCATGTTCATGATATGTACTATCAAAGNTGATCCCGTGGTCAATTAGCCATCTTAAACCTNCAGAAAATAGATGATCATATTTTTTAATAATATCTGGTGTTGCTTGATCGAGAACAATAAAAACAACCAATTTTGGTTTATGNCCNTCATTAAAAAAAAATATTATAAATAAAAATGCCGCTAGAATCGGCAAAAATATATATTTTTTCACTTGATNCTTAAAAACTTTCTTTTTCCAACTTTAATAATAACCTGATTTCCACTGNACAAAATCATATTAATATCTTCAACTTTATTTCCATCCANTCTTACTGCGCCCTGTNTAATTAAACGTCGCGCTTCTCCTTTACTTTTTGTTAACCCTTTATTTAATAAAATATCAATTAATAACATATCATCCTTAAGAATAAATTCATCCATACTATCTGGATTATTTTTACCTACAACTACCTGGTCAAAATGTTCCTCTGCTTTCGTCGCTTTATCTTCTCCGTAATAAAGTGAAACAATTGAATATGCTAGAGAGCGTTTGACGTCTCNAGGGTTAATTTTAGGATTATCTAATTTTTGTCTTATTTCTGTTAGCTCATCTTCATTGGAATCAGNAGCTAAAATAAAATATTTCTCTATCATCTTATCAGGAATTGACATTGATTTTCCATACATATCTTGAGGCAAATCAATAAAACTTATGTCATTGCCATAAGATTTTGACATCTTCTCAATACCATCNGTACCTTCCAANAATGGTAATGTAATAATTACTTGCGGCACCTGATTGTATTCCCTCTGTAAATCTCGACCTACTAAAAGGTTAAATTTTTGATCAGTTCCTCCAAGCTCAATATCCGCATTTAAATGTACTGAATCCATTCCCTGTGCTAACGGGTACATAAATTCGTGTATAGAAATAGGTGTTTCAGATTTATATCGATTCGTAAAATCATCTCTTTCTAGCATTCTAGCTACAGTATAATGACTTGACAATCTAATCACATCGCTAAAATTCATTTTATTTAGCCAATCGGAATTATAAACTATTTCAACTTTATTAATATCTAGTACTTTGGACGCTTGATCAATATAAGATTTCGCATTATCTCTAGACTCATCTAAAGTTAATTGAGGTCGTGTTTTATTNCTCCCAGATGGATCACCAATCATGGCAGTAAAATCACCAATAACTAGTATTGCTTGATGTCCCAAATCTTGAAAATGTCTTAATTTTCTTAAAACAACTCCATGNCCAATGTGTAAATCTGGTCTACTTGGATCACATCCAAGCTTTACTCTTAATGGTTTTTCTTCTTTTTTAGAAGATTCTAACTTTTGTTTTAATTCTTTTTCAGGAATTATTTCTTCAGTCCCACGACTAATTAATTCCCATTGTTTATCTACCTGATCAAATTTCATTTTGATCGATTACTCATTTCTCTCTGTGCTTCTCTATTAATATCATGTTCTTTAAGAGCATTTCTTTTATCGTATGTCTTCTTGCCTTTTGCTAACGCGATTTCAAGCTTTGCCCACCCCTTCTTATTAAAATAAATTTTTAAAGGAATAGCCGTTAAACCTTTCTGATCTAACTTAGCTTTAATTTTTGCAATTTCTTTCTGATGAAGTAATAGTTTTCTATTTCTTAATGCCTCATGACCATCAAAGCCTGTATGTGAATATCGTTTTATATGAATACCAGAAACCCACGCCTGTCCTTTTCTAATTAATATATATGCTTGTTTTAAATTTGCGTTTCCCTCTCTTANGCTTTTTACTTCACTCCCAAGTAATTCCATACCTGCTTCAAGTTTTTCCAGTATATGGTATTCATGAAAAGCTTTTCTATTAGTGGCAACAGTTTGCTGATCCATCATTAAAATTTAGGTATCAAAAATACGGATTTACATTCTGCGATTACAAGATTTATCCTAGACATATTGATATATAAAATAGAATTAAATAAATAATTCAGGTTGATTTTTAATACATGATGTTACTTTTTCAAAAGCATCAATAATATCTTGAATATCGCTATCATCACCAAGTAAATGATTTTGTTTAATCCAGACAGATTCCTTATCAGCTAAACGTTCAGTGTTTGGCATATCTATATTTTGGTAATCATATTCTTTTAACCAAGAATATTCTTCTGAACTTTTTGAAAATAATTCCTCCCTATATAGTGGCTTATAACCTGCATATGTAAAAACTCCTTCTCCTTGCATTGCAGAAAAAAAATTTTCTCGAGAGACTTGATTAAAAAAACTTGAATCGTAACGTATCAAATATAAATGATTAGCTTCTCTAGTCGTTTCTTTATATCTGCCATTAATGGAAATACCTTCAATTTGACTTAAAACTTTATCAAGTTTTTCTCTATTTTTATCGCGCAATTCCATTTCTTTTTCAAGAGTTTCTAGCTGAGCTAAAAGCATGCTAGCTGAAATAGCATTTAATCTGAAATTTCCACCTAATAACTGATGATCATAAAAAGCACCATTAGCTGTTCTTCCGCAATTATGATATGAAAAACATTTATCTATAAAATTCTGATCATTTGAAACAATAGCACCACCTTCACCAGCAGACATATTTTTAGATGTCTGAAAACTAAAAATACCACCTAACCCCAAAGAACCAACCTTAGTATTATTCCACTCTGCTCCATGTGCTTGTGCTGCATCTTCTATTACTGCAACACCATGTTTTCTTGCTATATCTAATATTTTGCTCATTTGGGCTGGGTTTCCAGTAACATGAACTGGCATAATAACTTTTGTTTTGCTAGTTATGGCTTCTTCAATTTTATCAGGATCAATATTGCACGTATTAGGGTCTATATCAACAAAAACCGGGATAGCATTCGCCATTAGTACTGCTGAGGCCGTAGCAATGAATGTATAGGGTGGAATAATTACCTCATCACCTGCTTTAACTCCAGCAGATTTCAATGCCACCCATAAAGCTGTTGTACCNGAACTAGTGGTTATAGAAAANTTTGAATCTTGAAAGTTAGAAAATTTTCTCTCAAATGAGCTAATAGCTTCACTCCCAACACCCCAATTTTCATTATCAACAGTCCCAATTATTGCATTTTTTACTTCTTTAGTTGCTTTTGGCCATTTAGGGAAAGGCTTTGTTCGAACTGGTTTTCCACCATGAATTGCTAGTTTTATCATAAAAATAAATAAATTGTTTTATATCAAGTACATAAAATTACCTACTTAGTGTCCCTCTAGCAAAGAATCTTATAAAATAGAATTATTAAAATTTAGTATGACATTTTTTCATGCACTACTGACTTTACGTCAGATTTTATTGTAATAAAGACATAAAAAAAAAGATGGAATAGAAATTGTATGTATTAAATGTAGAAAATCAAAATGAAAGGAGTCAATAAATGACTTTAGTTAAATGGATACCAAGNAACTCATTAATTAATGATTTTGATAATATGCTAGATACTATGTTTAATGACGGATGGAATAGATCATTGATTAAAAATAATAACCTATCAGTTGATATTATCGAAAAAGAGAATGAATTTGAATTAACAGCTGACTTACCTGGATTTGACAAAAAAGAAATAAATCTTTCAATTCAGGATAAAGTCCTAAGCTTAATAGCAAATCATAAATCATCTAGCGATTCAAAAGAATCGTACAGATTACGTGAAAGAAATTCAAAATCATTCAATAGAAGTTTTACTTTGCCAGAAAATGTTATTGAGGAAAAAATTAATGCAAAGTTTAAGAATGGAAGTCTAAAAATAATCTTGCCAAAAGTTGAAAAAACAGAACCTGAAATAAAGAAAATAAAAATCAGCTAATTTAAATTCTGAGGGGTGTTAAAACACCCCTCAGTTAATCAAATTATTTTAACAAACGAATTTAATATTTTTCTAGCAGAGTCCTTATTAAGAGGAATATCTTTAGAAACAGAAATAGTTCGCGAAAGAACATTTGTCCCCATATGTTCTAACTGACTTCTAATAGCTAATAAAAATCGAAACCCGTTCCCTCCACTATGGGTTGCAATAATTGCAAATTTACCATTAAATGCATCTCTCCAATTTTTTGATTTAACTGAAACCCAAGTTAAAGCATTTGACAAAACTGGTGGCACTCCCCCATTGTATTCAGGTCCACATATAATTAAGCCTGAAGATTTAGATAATTTTTCAGAAAATTCGTTAATGTTATTATTATTTAAATCAATGTTAGAAGTGAATAATGGAAGGTTTAAATCTTCCAAACAAATTAAATCAGTTAAGACATNCATTTTTGATATAATATCATTTAACTTATTTGCTAATAATAAATTTTTATCATTTGTAGCTGATATAATTAATACATTTTTCAAAAATATAACTCCAATTATTTCTGTAATTTCTTGAAAGTAATTTAACNCTCACACATAACTTAATAGAAAGATTCTAATGATTTATAATAATATTTTAGAAACAATCGGCAACACTCCAATAGTAAGACTTAAATCAATAGAAAAAGATCTTAAATGTAAACTTTATGGAAAGTGTGAATTCTTAAATGCTGGCGGATCAGTAAAAGACCGTATAGGATTTCGTATGGTAGAGAATGCTGAAAANTTAGGCCGAATTAAACCTGGCGATACATTAATTGAACCAACATCGGGTAATACAGGAATTGGCTTAGCATTAGCTGCCGCAGTTAAAGGATACAATATGGTAATTGTTATGCCAGAAAAAATGAGTATGGAAAAAGAAGTTACTTTAAGAGCATTAGGATCAAAAATTATTCGTACTCCAACAGAAGCTGGGCATGATGACCCTGATGGATTATTTGAAGTTGCTAAAAAATTAAATAAAGAAATAGATAATTCGCATATTTTAGACCAATATGGTAATCCAGACAATCCAAATTCACATGAAGAAGGAACTGGACAAGAAATCTGGGACGACTTTAAAGAAACACTTGATATGGTTGTCATAGGAGTTGGAACTGGTGGTACGATTACGGGGATTGCAAAAAAATTAAAAAGTAAAAATCCAAAAATACAAATTGTTGGTGCTGATCCGTATGGATCAATTCTTGGTGGAGGTGATGAANTATATCCTTATAAAGTTGAAGGTATAGGGTATGATTTTTTTCCTGATGTACTAGACAATTCTCTTGTTGATAAGTACATAAAAGTTGATGATCAGAATTCATTTACTATGGCTCGTAGATTAATCAAGGAAGAGGGCATACTATCTGGAGGATCAAGTGGAACGGTAATTTGGGCAGCAATGGAAGCTGCAAAAGACCTTGGTCCTAATCAAAAATGTTTATGTGTTTTGGCTGATGGTATAAGGAACTATATGGGGAAATTTGTTCTAGATNAATGGATGGATAAAAATGGATTTAAAACTTAAGTTTTTATTGTAGCCTTTTTATCTAACTCCTCGCAAGTTTCTAGTACTTGGTCAACTAATTTNAACAACCCTCTTTCACTCGCAATACCACCATTTAGAGGTATTAAAGAATAAAAGGATTTATTTGGTGCTCCTTGCAATTCAGACTCCGATTCAGCTGCACCTGCCTTAAACTTTTCAATCATATCTAAAACTGAACGATTATTTTTATATATTTCTTCAATTGGCTTTTTTGGATCTTTATTTTGGAGAGTTTTTAATCGATTTTCATAAAAGTTCATTGCCATGAGCCTACTTGTTATGTCTGAAATTGGCTTTGTTTTATCTGAAATAGTTATATCAAATCTTCCAATATACTTTCCTTGGATTCCCATACAATAATGAAGTGGCCCACTCCCTTCCTGACCTGTCTCAGGTCTAGTTCTACTTGTCTCACGACTCGTAAAAACATAATCAACACCTTCAAAATTTGAAATTGAATTACGCACTTGAGGTATCGATGCATTTAATAACATTACAAGCAAATCAACCTTAGGTCTCAATTCATTTATTTTTGATTGTGCTGTTAAAATTGGATCTTTTAATTCCAGTTCTTTAACCATAGATGGAATATCTGTTATGATGCCGAAAACACCAACTTTTATACCATTAATATTTATTATTTCATGACCATTAAACGCAAGTTTATTAGTCCCTCTTAAAAATAAATTTGATGAAATAAAATTAGCTTTAAATGTGCTCTCAAGTTCTTTAATAAAACTATATCCACCAGCAAAATCATACTGACCAACATTATAAATGTAGTTGCCCATTTTTGCTGTTGATTTTACTACTGTTTCAGCTCTGAGTTTAGCTGATGATAGTTTTTCTTTTAATATAANATCATTTTCAAAAAGTGCATCACCTGCATCTAAAAGAATCGGGTCAACGCCACTTTGTTTGATTTGATTAATATAGGTAAGTCTTCTAGGCAGACCGCCCAGAGGATTTGCCTTTCATCCGCATGGGTCAAGNTGACCTCTAACATTGGTTGTAAGTAACATAGTAATTTTTTCTTCTGATAAATCATTATTACTACAGGCNACAATGCTAAAAAGAACAANACCAAATGATAAAAATATTATTTTTTTAATTATTGTATTTTTCATCGAATAAATTATCCTCCAGAAAGTTTAACGTGGTGACCTTTATCTATTAAAAGTTGCAAAACTTTTTTACGAGAATTACCTTGGAGAATAATTTCTCCTTTTTTTGTTGATCCACCAACAGAACACTTTTTTCTTAAATAACTCCCTAATTTTTTTAAATTTTTATTTTGACCCTTAAAGCCTCTAACTACAGTGACGAGTTTATCACCTTTAAGACGAATTAAATGTATACGTAGATCCTGCTTTATTAAAAGAGGTGTTTTTGGTTCACTAGTTAAATTACTTTTAAAAGTAGAATCAGTTGAATACACAATATGGTTTTCGTTCATGTTTTCAAACATTCTATATATATCAGAATACTATTGACTAAATAACTGGGACCAAGTCAATGTCCATGCCATTGCCATAATTATNACTAATTCGCTTAATATAGCAGTACCGAAAAATAGTATTGCACGCTTCATATGTTTATTTTTGTAAGCATTAATATGGCCTAAAGCATATACCTGAGCAACAAACATTTTAAATGTATTCTCATTATCTTCAGTCATTTCATATAAATAATCTGCATATTCAACAGGATTTTGAAATTGAATAATTCCACCGAAGAACGTTGCATTNATTTCAGGAAGATCNTCATGTCCCATATCATTTCTTATTCTAGGGACTATAACAAGCATCAAATTTATGAGNCCCANAGTGGCAGTAATAAAATAGACAAATACCATTATACCACTAAGATAGTTAATTTGAATTTTTGGGAAATGCACAATAAAGAAAACCATAAAAACACCCAAAATTGACATAAGAGTAAAGGCCTTTTGATCAGTACGTTGTAAAATTAATTGTTCACTTTGAAGTATATGNAAAATAGGAGCGATATTACTTCTAACATTTCGTGAACTAAATTCGTGTTCTTCAGCCTGAACCGGTTGAGCTGGTTGAACTGGAGGTTTCTTTTCTTCTGGTATATCTGCCATACTAATTATCTATCTAAATCCCATCAATTTATATCTTTTTTTAACAAAATAATAATTTTAAACAATTTTCATTAAAATAAAAAAGCCACTCAATATTGAGTGGCTTCTTTATTATCTACAATCTCAATTACTGCGTTTTTGGTCGCGCTTCGTTTACTACCAGAGTTCGACCACCGAGTTCTTTTCCTGAAAGTGCCTCAATAGCAGCTTTTGCTTCATCATCTGAGGACATTTCAACAAAGCCAAATCCTTTTGAACGACCGCTNTAACGATCGAAAATGATCTTTGCTGACGATACTTCGCCATNTTCTTCAAATGCTGTTTTTAGATCATCTTCAGATAGATCGTAGCTGAGGTTCCCAACATAAACATTCATCTTAAATAATTCCTTTATTTGTTAGTTTTTGAAAGATTTGAGAAAATGAACTCTACAGTATTAAATCATTATATAAATCTAATCNATATAATTCATTACAAATCANNCGNNNGAATTTATTTCTTATTTAGATTGGTTCCAAATTATTGATTNNANNTAAAAANNNNGGGAAATTGCGGTTTTGTGGAGCCGATCAGAATCGAACTGACGACCTCTTGAATGCCATTCAAGCGCTCTCCCAACTGAGCTACGGCCCCTCAATTTTAAAATTAGTATTTTAAATTTAAACTTTTTTATGAACAATA
>PASX01000009.1 GCA_002713455.1 Fidelibacterota bacterium | reverse complement strand
TGGCAAATGCGTTGGTTACATTATATATGGAATGGCGCATTTGCTTATTTAGAATTCTGGAAAAGATCTGGGGAAACTAGAATGATTGAAGACGCTTCAACTAAAAATCTTATTATTCCAGAATTTGATTATTACACTGGGACACGTCTTATCTCTATTTCGGGTCGCAAAAACACAATCAAACTTGAGGATGTGTTACTTGCATTAAATAAAAAATTAATTATAGATACTGAAAGCGAATTCAAAGGTTTACATAAAATGGCTGAATGGGAAATCTTATTTACTGTTGTATTAGAAGTTTTTGGCGTAGATAAAGGATTTAATCTTTTAAAAACTATTAAAAATAATTATGATGAATTTGGACTAACAAGAAAACGTATAGAATCATTTATTACTGATGTAAATCAATCTGGCTTATTACGCAAACAAGTAGTTTTTGCATCATTAAGATATCAAAGATGGATTGATTTGAATTATGATGCTACATACGAAGCACGTGGTTCAATTATTTTGGACTTATATAAAGATTATAATCTACATTCATTAATTGACAAATATCCCGAGACAAGATTGCGATTTTTCCTTATGACAGTATTTAAAGATTCAAATATTGAGTTAATTAATAAATTAAATCAGTTAATGATAAAAATGAAAAGTGGCGAGATTGATGAAGAAGGGCTTGAAACTTATCTACATAAAATTCATGATGAAATAGAATTAACTAAAGCAGAAAAATATTTTTTAACTAGACTCGTTTTTGACCATGTTGATTCAGCTGATTATGCGGAATTAATTTCACGTGATTTCGGAGACAAAGGTCTATTAGATCTATCTGTAAAGATTCAAGATTCATCAAATGAATTATTTACTATCAGACCTGCATTTCAGCCAAAAGAAGTAGCTAATTTTCATAGGGTGCTAATAGAATCAAAACTAGAAGTCCAATTTGAACCAATCCATAAATTTCTTCTTATTTTTAATGAAAAAAATATTTTAATAGGAGGCGTATTTTGGAAAAAAACATCAGAATATGTTGCTCATCTAGAAAAAATTGTAATTATTCCTGATTATCAGGGAAAATCTCTTAGTACAAAACTTGTTAAAGAATTATTTCAAAGATTAATAATTAAAAAATACAAATACATAACTGTTGGATTTTTTAAATCGGAACTTTTTTATAAGTTAGGTTTTGAGATTAATCAAAAATTTGGTGGATTAGTAAAACGTCTTTAATAGAGCATTATATATATAATCACACCAGTAATTGATACATATAGCCATAAAGGTAAAGTAATTTTTGCTATTCTCCGATGCTTAGGTAAATCCTCAGACCATCCTCTATAAAGCGTAATTAACGCCAATGGAATAATTATAGAGGCAAGAATAATATGCGTAATAAGAATAAAAAAATAGAATTCAGGGTAATCTCCAATATATTTTTTTGGACCTGCTTTAAACCAATGATAGATTATATAACTAACTAAAAATCCTGCAGATGTTCCAAATGACGCTAACATAATATTTTTGTGTAATTGACGTTTTTTATTTCGAATTAATACATATCCAAATATTAATAATGCAGTTGTGATAGCATTAAGTGATGCATTAACTAATGGTAACGATGAAACATCAATAGCCCCTTCAATACCAACTGGACGTGGGCCAAGAATTAGAAAAGCTACAGCAGAACAAATAACTATGGAAATAATGTAGATAATTCGAATCCAAAAACTATCTTTATTCATCATTATCCTTGTTTCAATAATATAGTTATATCTTTTTTTAGGGTTTTTACATCTTCAGATTTCATACCATTATAGTACCCTCGAATATTTCCATTTTGATCAATCAAAGCAAATTTCTCACTATGGAAAATAATATCTTCATAATCACCCATTTTAAAACCATTCTTAATTACATCTTTTACATTTTGTTCAGGACCAGTCAAAAAATGCCAGCGATCTGTATTAGCATTATATCTAGAAGCATATTCTTTTAAAACTTCTGGAGTATCATATTCAGGATATACTGATATTGAAACAATTCTAACTTGATCATCATCTTTGTAAGCTTTATGAATTAGATTCATATTGCCAGTCATTACAGGACAAGCCATTGTGCAAGTAGTAAAAATAAAATCCGCAACCCAAACCTTACCCTTTAAATCATTTCTTGAAATCAGATTGTCTTCACTATCAGTAAATTCAAATTCTGGTATCGTACCAAGTTTTGGTAAAGAAATTTCTTGATCAGTTTCTCTAAATAAATATGTTACGAATAAAAGGATTGCAATTATAAAGTATATAGAAAATCTTTTTTGTCTACTTATCATATTTTTAAATCAACAATTATAATTAATAATAAAGCTGGTAAATAAAATACAGATGCCTTTAGCAGAATTAATGCACTCTTAACTGACTGATTTCTTGCTAATGGAATTGCAGAAATAAAAAATGCACAAGTTATAATTGTTACTCCTAAAAGATAGATTAATCCCATTGATCCTAATAAGACAGGCAATAGTGATATAGGAACCATCAAAAGAAGATGCCAAAATATTTGACGTAGGGTTCTATTACCTGTTGAATCAATAACAGGAAGCATTTTATAATTAGCTTTTAAGTAATCATCTTTACATATCCATGCAATTGCATAGAAATGAGGGTGCTGCCACAGATACATAATTGCAAACAAAACCCATGCCATTGTTTCTACTTCACCTTTTGCTGCTGTCCAACCTCCAACAATTGGAAGGGCTCCTGGAATTGAACCAATAGATGTATTTAACCAAGTAATACTTTTTAATGGAGTATAAACTAAAGTATAAAGAAAAGCAGTTAAAAGAGCGAGGAATCCAGTAAGCATATTTACCTTTAAGATTAACAATATTGTGCCAATAATCACCATAACAATACCAAAAATAAGAACTTTTGTTGGNGAAATAAGNTTTGCAGGCAATGGNCTATTTTTAGTTCGAGTCATATAAGAATCAGCCTCTCGTTCAAGATAATGATTTAAAGCACCAGAACCAGCGGCGGTCATTGAAGTTCCTAATAAAGTATATAATAATATCTCAATTGAACCTAAACCCAAATTGCCTAAGTAATAACCTAAAAAAGTAGCAACCAAAACCAATGATAAAATATTCGGTTTACTTAGCTCTAAGAAAATACTTATTACTGACTTTGCTTTTTCTTTTTGAAGCTTCACAATTACCAATCTCNAAATTTTATTGGATACGTCCTTAGCACAAATAAAAAAGAAAGNCCTAGCAGAGCAGCACCAGTTAATACATGAAAACTTGCTATATATGGTGAACGNTCAGACAAAACTGTTAGGATTCCTAAACTTAATTGAATTAATAAAATAACTGAAAAAAATATAAATGTTTTATATATATGGTGATACTCTTTAATTATGTTTTTATAACGCACAAAAAAATATCCTATTGTNAAAGTAATAATGAACGCNCCCAATCTATGAGAAAAATGAATAATAACTTGATATCTTTCAATCATNTCAAGATNTAAATCAAATAACATTACATTAATATTATTAATCATACTTTCAGAAAAAGTTGGTATCCAAAGACCACCCATTGTTGGAAAATCTGGAATTGCTAGNCCTGAAGCAGTATGTCGAGTTAGTGCGCCTAAAATTAATTGGATATAAACCATTGATATAATTATAAATGAAATTTTTCTTAAACTTTTTGTATAACCACTATCTTCTCTGTTTGTTCTCTCACTAGAAAGACCATATGCTATAAGTATAGTAAATAGAAAAAAAGTTTGCGCCAAAATTCCGTGAATAATAGAAATTACAGGAGGTAAAAAATATAAAACAGTTATTCCTCCTAAAATACCCTGAGTAATTACAAGAATTAAAGATATATAACCTAATTTTATAATCCATTTTGGTTGATCAGAAAAACCAAGGAGTACAGCTTGNATTAGTGTAATGAAACCTACAAACGTAGCCATCATCCTATGACCATGCTCGTAAAAAATNCCACCTACCATCTCTGATANTGGAAATGNAAACATTTGCTTTCCATAAGTTGTTGGCCAATCAGGGACCGACAAACCTACTTCATGGCTTTTAACTAATGCACCAACAAAAATAAGTAATAATGTTAATAATACAGTTGTCTTTGAAAGACGCTGTAACCAAATCCTTGATGAAAAATTCATATTATGTACTTGAAATAAAAAACCCCTACGATTTAAGTAAAATTAATAGGGGTTAATATATCTATTCTATTATAAAAAAATTACCATTCATCATCACCCCAGTCATCTTCATCTTCCATCTCTTGTAGATACTCTTGCTCCTCATCAAGCCAGGCTAGATAGTCTTCCATTTCATGGATAGTTAAAAATCCCTTCATACGATAATGACCTAAACCACATAGCTGCGCACAAGCAATCTCAAATCCTTTCCCTTCTCTACCAGTTCCTTGAGTAGTTAATAAAAATTCATCAGAAGTCATAGTCGCTTCAAACCATACTGGGATTTCCATACCAGGTATTGCATCTTGNGANACTCTTAATTCAGGTAATTTAAAATTATGTATTACATCNTTTGTTGATANNNAAATATTTATTGGNNNATTNACAGGNATNTGAAGTTGATTTACAGTAAAAATNTCATCNTTAGCANNNTCATCTGATCGATCAAGACCAATAGGGTTTTCTGCTTCATCAACAAGNTTAACNGAAGTTGTNCCAAAAACACCATCAGGTCCAGGATAATGTATATTCCAAGCAAATTGTTGNCCAACAACACGAATTTCTACTACATCNGNACCAGTCGGAATATCATTTACTCTACTTGCCCATATAGGNAAAGCAAAACCAAAAAGTAAACCAACTTCAATAATAGCAACGGTAGCTTCTAAATATGNTGAATAATGATTTCTAACTCCTTTGTAATNAGCTTTAGGATTATTAGAAGCCCTNAATCTAATAAGNGTATAAATAAAAAATATTCCCCANCCAATAAANAGTATTAACATTAACCAATGNGTAAGGGAAATGATATTATCAATCCCAGGACCTTGCGTTGANGCAGAGACTTTTGGGAGACCTAATCTTTGNANTATTTCTAACACTGANCCCTANTCCTCAATTGACTTTTTTTCAGATAAAGAATTGTAATATTTTTTTGATCGTTTATTCAATATATATATAGANGAACCAACACCACTCAAAACACCACCAGTAATNCCTAACATTGTAATTATTGCNTTATTCATTCCTTGGGTTGCAGCTGCATTTGGATCTCCAAANCAAGTNGCNCANGCNAANNNNATATCTGGAAGAAANAAANTNNANNAAATAAAGNNACNNAGTAATANTTTTTTCATCANTATAATTATATNGTTCTAAATTTTTTAATTACTTGAAANCCATATNNCACTAAANCAATNCCNACNAANAATGANATTNNACTTANNATNNANGANTGANNAATNCCCCANATTGNAANCCANAGACTCANNANTATNGATAANNAAATNAANACAATATGNAATGATTTTATTGACATTTNATTACATCTGNGTATGATTTAACATTGCTCCNAATGGTACAAACATTAGNACNANNAACATGGCTACAGTTGCAANNAAAGTCCAATATATTGTNACCTTTTCATCNATCAAATGCATGAAATAACATGCAACTAAAGAGCCCTTAATACTCGCCACAATTAGTGCCAAAATAACAGCAGGACCTACAGAAAGATCGAGGAAAGATATAGCTACTGTTACTACAGTTAAAAAAGCTAAAGCAATAAAAACCAATACATACGTTTTTATATGATGTCTTACTTCTTCGGGTGTCATTAAATAATCCTCATAATAGGTAAAGTACTGGGAATAAAAATATCCAAACCAAATCTACAAAATGCCAATATAGACCTACAATCTCAATTCGATTAGTAAAACGTTCAGGGTCACTTTTCCACATTTTAGCTCCTGGCATCCAAAAGAAAAAGATGACAATAATACCACCAATTACATGCAAAACATGTAAGCCTGTCATTGTAAAATAAATTCCTAAAAAGTTATTAGTACTAGGATAAAGATGATGGTCAAATTTAGCAGTGTACTCAAAATATTTAACTACAAGAAAAAAACATGCTAATAATAATGTTATACCAGCATATAATTTAAATTTACTAAAATCATTTAATTTCAATGAAGCCCAACTCATAACCATTGTAACAGAAGATGTAATAAGAAACATTGTATTAAGTGTAGCAAGTGGTACATTCAATATTTCTGCACCAACTGGCCAAGAATCAACACCAGTTCTAAGAAAGACGTAGGCAGAGAATAATCCTCCAAATAACATAACCTCCGATGCTAAAAATAGCCAAACGCCTAACTTCCCATTATATAATCCTGTGTCTGGTCGATTTTTAACGGTAAAAGGAATATCCATAGATAAAATCAGCCTTTCTCACTTTGAGGTAAAAAGTCTTTAGATGCGCCAGGCACACTATATTCATAGGGGCCACGATAAACACTTGGTACCGTTTCAAAATTACCATGTCCAAGCGGAGGTGAAGTAGTATCTGTCCATTCAAGGGTAGTTGCATCCCAAGGATTAGCTTCACCTGTTTTTTTACCTTTAAGACTTATAATCATATTAACAATAAAAAATAATTGTGCTAGACCAAGAAGCCAAGCTGACATTGACATAACTTCATTTAGATAAAGAACATCGGCCGCATGAGCATAGATTTCTCCACCATCCCAGAGTCGTCTTGAAACTCCAGCTAAACCTTGAATAAACATAGGCATAAATACACCATTCATAAATATAAATGAGAAGAAAAAGTGTAATTTACCTAGCAACTCATTTGTGCGCTTACCTGTCATTTTTGGAAACCAATAATATATACCAGCAAAAAGAGCAAAAATTGTTCCAGGTGCAACGACATAGTGAAAGTGACCAATTACATAATATGTATCATGTAAATGAATATCCGCCGCCGCTAAACCAAGAGGTAAACCTGTTAATCCTCCAATACCAAACATCGGTAAAAAACCTAAAGCAAATAACATAGGCGTATTAAATCTAATTGATCCACCCCACAGTGAAAGTAATAAAGCTGTTAGAATCACCACAGATGGGATAGAAATAATCATGGTTGTTGTTTGAAAAAATGCTCCAATCTGAGTTCCCATTCCAGTGAGATACATATGATGTGCCCAAACAACAAAAGACATAAATCCTAAAAAGACCATAGCATAGACTAATGCCTTATATCCTTGAATAGGCTTGCGTGTATTATTCGCTATGATTTCCGTAATGATCCCAAATGCAGGTAAAATTAAAACATAAACTTCAGGGTGTGCTAAAAACCAAAATAAGTGTTGCCATAAAAGTGGGCTACCACCACCAGCATTTGTCATAACTTCACCTGAAACAACTAATCCACTCGGCATAAAAAAACTTGTACCAGCTAATCTATCCATTAATTGTAAGACCCCTGCTGCCTCAAGCGGTGGAAAGGCAAGTAACAAAAGGAAAGCAGTGATAAATTGGGTCCAAACAAAGATTGGCAATTTCATCCATGTCATTCCCTCCGTGCGAAGCTGGATAACTGTTGCTAAAATATTAATCGATCCTAATAATGAAGAAGTGATTAACATCACCATTCCAAGAAGCCAAACTGTTTGTCCCGTTGTCGCAATATCTGCTAATGGTGGATAAGATGTCCAACCAGAATTAGCTGCTCCACCTGGGACAAAAAACCCAACTGCCATTATTACGGAACCAACAAAATACATCCAGTAGGATGCTGCATTTAACTTAGGGAAAGCCATATCGATTGCACCAATCTGCAAAGGAACAAAATAATTTCCGAAAGCACCAAATGCTAATGGGACCACACCTAAAAAGATCATGATAGTTCCGTGCATTGCCCCTAATGAATTATACATCTCAGAAGGTAAAATTCCGCCATCACCTAATAGATTACCTACAAAAGGAACTGGGCTTTCAGGATATGCTAATTGATATCGCATTATCATCATCAATGCAAAACCAAATAGAAGCCATATTAAAGAAGTTATACCATACTGGATACCAATAACCTTGTGATCAGTAGACCAAATATACTTAGTCCAAAAACTTTGTTTATGATGATCAGAACTCATTAATAATTCCTGTTAAATCTACTATGGTTGAATAAATAATAGACTCCTAATTTACTTATCCTTAGCCATGATGACAAAAATATTTCATTCATTTTTTCTGCACTAAGTTTATTGTTATACAAATAAAGAATAGATTAAGTTTGGGAGCTTTAATTAATGAAAATTTATTAATCTCAGGAGAAAAATAATGCGTAAGGCAATTAATTTAATCATAATAATGAGTTTTGGATTTAGCTCATTTCTAATTGGTGAAGTAAAAGGTAAAGTAAACTACGTAGGAAAAGCACCAAAAGCTAAACAACTTAGAATGGATGCTGATCCTGTATGTGCAGCATCACATAGAGAAAGGGTGAAAGCAGAATCTTTTATTGTTGATGCTGATGGAAACCTTGCAAATGTAATCGTATATCTTGAGGGAGTATCATATAGCGGTAAAACACCAAGTGATCCAGTCACTTTAGACCAAAATGGATGCGTATACTCACCTCATGTAATTGGTTTACAAGCAGGTCAACCCCTAAAAATTTTAAATAGCGATGCTACAATGCACAATATCCATGGCTTACCTAAAGTTAATCGTGAATTCAATTTTGGAATGCCAAAATCACTAAAAGAAAAAACGATTACCTTTAATAAGCCTGAAAATGTATTTGTTGTTAAATGTGATGTTCATCCTTGGATGAAAAGCTACGCTCAAGTTTTTGATCATCCTTACTTTGCTGTAACAGGAACAGATGGCTCATTTAGTATTAAAAACGTACCAGACGGCACATACAAAGCTATTGCTTGGCAGGAGAAGTTTAACAAAAGAACTCTATCTCAAGATGTTACTGTTAAAGGTGGAAAAGCAACTCTGAATTTTACATTTGAGCGACCCCAGAAAAAATAATTNAGCTTTTTANAANANTACGAAAAAAGCCCNGNATTATATCAATTATGNNGGGCTTTTTATTTTATTGAAATAATTTATATCTATCACCATTCATCNTCACCCCAGCATCATCTTCTTCAATAATAAANCCATATCCATTNGNTTGAATATGCATTTTAACNATAGATGANACATCCTTCTTACCATNCATTCCCCAAATCCAATCNATAAGTCCATAATATAATTTAGTGCTATCTGNNCTGATGCTAGCNACATCNCTACCCCANACTTCTCTTACCGAATTTTTAGGTTCTTCNGTTGGAATATAAGGTGCAGGCATTTTTGTTCCCGGCATCACTTCTTGAGGATTTGTAAAAAATTCTTCTAACCATTCCGGCCTTAGTCGTTCTTTAGACAAAACTAAATTAGGTGCCCACGTTAGCGCAGCCTGTTTTGGCTTCTCTTCTCCATAAAAATGACAATTATTACAGGCACCCATTTCAGCAATTCTTTCACCTGCGCGAAATGATGATGAATTTATTGAAAATTGATGTGGATCTTCATACGCTAAAGGAAGATTATCTTTATATTGAAAATAGGCAATTACTGTGTTCCACTCTTCATCTGAAAAATTAAAACTAGGCATCCTAGATTGTAGGTGAGGTCGAATCATTGAAATATTTTTAAACCAGTTTAATAACCATTGGGGCTGTGTCTTTCTACCTTGAGTATTTAATAATGGTGGACTGAAACTTTGCACCAGGCTTTGGTCTTCCGCATTAGTTCCATCTGCAACTTGCTTAATCCAATCTGATGTTGATGGCCAAATTGCACCTCCCCTACCATCAATTTTATGACAACCAAGACAATTATTTGTTTGAACAAATTGTTCACCTTGAGTTACAGCGAGAAATTGAGGTGTCCTTTCAGGCAGTTTACTTTTAGGAATTTCATCTTTAACTAATCCCATTATTAAAGTAACCAAAGATTTAATTTCTTTATCTTCCAATCCGTAATGGGGCATTCTTGACTTTTCCAATGGTTTTAACTCTTTAACTGCAACAGTTCCATCTTCATTTGGAATTAGATCAAATTTTTCTGGCTCGTTTATTTTATTATAAAACCAGTCCCACTTAGTNTGNGGTATTTCNTCATGCCAAAATCCAAAATCAAGTTTNGATATTAGCTTNCTACCTTCCGCATTAAGNGATATCCCAATAGGCTTCCTATCTTCAAATCCTTGTATATTATGACATGAGTAACATCCGTAATGACCAATTAAATTTTCTCCAGAATAAACTAATTTTTCTTTAGTAGTCATTTGATTTAGCTTAGCCTCAACTTGGCTAGTTGAGTTTAATTGTGATAAGAAATCTGACGTNATTTCATTCAATATTTGATTGTTTGCATTTGGAATTATTACAGAATCAAACTCTTCATTTTTGTCTTTCATAAGATAACTAGCAATGTCACTAGCTTCTTGATCAGATAATCTTAGATTAGGCATTTTCGTACCAGAATGATATGAGTATGGATTCTTTAGCCAACTATATAACCAACTTTTTGAAGTTTTTGAACCAAGACCAATTAAGTTTGGCCCTTGCTCTAAACGAATCATCTCAGTGGAAGGAACATAGTTTTCATCTTGAATAGGTTCAATTTGATGGCAGCCCATACACCCATAGGAAGCAACTAATAGAGCTCCATTTTCTGGATCACCTGAACTCATCCCTTTAGCTAAATTATAGTTTTCTGATTTTTCATATATGAATTCGGTCATTGCCAAAGATTCTTGTTCTGAACGTAAAATATCTTCAGGTGAACTATTATTTCCTTTTTTAAAGAAATGTGGCATCCATGTATTATGTCTAAATGCTCTTGGTTCCATAATCCATCTGTAAACCCAATCTTTATCTAATTTTGAGGCTGCTTTATAAAGACTTGGGCCTGGCTTTGGAGTATCTAACCAACGATCCATCGAGTGACAAGAATAACAACCTGCTTTTTCAAATGTTGCCATACCCAATGTCAGGGTTTCCGCACCAGCAACTGGCATATTATCTCCATGGCATTTAAAACATCCTGCTTCTGCATATTGAGCTGGAAACATTTTATCTTCCCAATAATGTAGAGCTTCCCAGCCATATTTTTCTTTCCATTCTTGCGCTTGAATCTCATCCTTTGGCATATGCCCTGAAGAAATAAAATCTGTACCTCTACCACGACCAGCATGACAAGAAGTACAACCATACTCACTCATTGGATGAGGTGAACTACCTCCTACAAACTCATCTATACGTGGGTGAGTAGTATATGGCTGAGGCTGATCTTCAAAACCTTTTTTATCAATACCAACGTGGCAAGTCATACAGCGATCTACTTTTGGCATCCCCATATATACTAAATCTTCTTTCAAATCATTAACAACTACTTGCTTAACATCATAATACGGATCAATGAAATCAATTACAGGTAAGTCTCTAACAATATTTGCCACTCTATTTGAAAAGCTCATCGCTTCTGGATCAAGTTTTGACAACTGACGTTCTAATAATTGCTTTTCTTTTGTAACTGAAAAAATCTCATCTTCATATTTTTTAATATTTTGATTAATAAGCTTTAGCTGATTATTGAGCTCATCTATTTTTATTTGTGTATTTTCAGCAATTAGGAAAAAACTATCGGCCTCTTTTTTAAGTTTATTATACTTTTTTTCTTCTTCAATAGCATTACCGTAACCAAAAAGAGCTTCTTCATATTTATATCTTTGCGCATCCATATCGGCTTTACTGAACTGAAAATTTTGGTTATGTTTATATAATTCAGCTTCTAAAACACTTAACTGAGAATTAATTTCATTTACTTTTGATATTTCTAACTCTAAATCTTTTTTACTTTCATCAAGTGCGCCAAGCAGAACTTCATAATCACTATTATCTTGAAGCGCAACATCTTCTGATTCAATATCTTTTTTAATTTTTTCAATTTCAATATCTCTGAATTCAATTTGGTATTTCTTCCATGGCCTATTGTAATCATCTGCAAAAACAATAATCCAAAAAGCTGTAAAAACAATACTAGATATAGCGAACCATTTATTCAGTTTGAGAATATTATAATAACGTTCTTGATTGTTTGAATTATTCATCAATATTAATGTGATTTAAAAATTGAAAAAATACTCAGGTATGGATATTAAATATTTAAGGTTGAAAAGCCATCTTAGATACATTTTTACTGGGAGAAGAGCGCCAAAAATCATAAGAACAACAAATATAGAATATCGNGAAGGCCCTAAATCTTCATAATACTTTTTTAGGATTGTTTTTGCTANCAGGACTGGCAAAACAGCAACCAGAATAAAAACTANTATTAACCCAGGNGCTTCNCTTAAAAGAATTGATTCTGGNAGTCCTATCTCTAGCCANTTTACATAAACAAATTCAGATAANTTTATATTTGTTAAAGCTTCAAGACGATGAGAATCCCAATATTCAAATGGNCCAAAAAATCCCCAATTTGGACCTCTTAAAAAAGTTCCAATAACTATTAGCACATTCCACAGAATCAACCAGCCAAATAAATATATAGACACAGAAAGCTTTCTATCTTTATAACTATAATATCCTGAACCATTTGGATCAGAATCAATGTAAGGAATTGCCATTAAACCTATAATTATAAATGTAGGTAATACCACTCCAGCATACCATGGATCAAAGTAAACCAGCATTTCCTGTAAGCCTAAAAAATACCATGGAGCTTTTGCAGGATTAGGTGATTCTGCTGGATTTGCTGGTTGCTCTAAAGGAGCAGGAAGACCAATTGACCATATTAGCATAAAAGCTGAAAATAGAATAAGTGAAATCAGTTCAACATAAACTAGATCTGGCCAGACTAAAACTTTATCATTAGGAGCATCATAATACTCATCAACGGATTTTCCTTCTTCAACTAATTTGTCATTTTTGTAGGCTTGACTCATTGATAACCATGTAAAAAATATTAACAAAAGAATTAGACCGGATATTGGTACATTATCTGGCTTTAAAACAATTTTTTGAAAGTTATAATCTCCAAGTCCAAAAATAAAAAAAGCAATAGTTACAGCAGTCATTACAAATAAACCTTTTCCCGTCCATAGCTTATCCATTTTTAAACGCTTATTAATTTTATAAAACCATTCAGTCGGAGGGAAAACAAATGGAAAAATCAACAGAACAGCTGTTACCAAAATAGTTGGATTAGATATATAATTAATTAATGATTTAAATGATTCCATATCAATTATACAGGAGTTGAAATTCCACCATCTTTACGAATTCTCCAAAAATGTACTGCCATAAAAA
Organism: Fidelibacterota bacterium; assembly: GCA_002713455.1. Lineage (GTDB taxonomy): Bacteria > Fidelibacterota > Marinisomatia > Marinisomatales > TCS55. The sequence continues at coordinate 15,683 of PASX01000009.1, read as the reverse complement.
TCATAATAATAAAGGGAAGACCTATACAATGAAGTACATAAAAACGAAGCAAAGTTGCTTCTCCTAAAAATCTTCCACCTATTAGTCCGAAACGTGCATCACTTACCTTAGTAATAAAATTAATATCTCCAATTGCTAACAAAGCTGAGCCTGGCCCTTCAGCTCCAAGCAGAGGAGTTGCTCCAGCCATATTAGAGCCAACTGCAATTGCCCATATAGCTAACTGATCCCACGGAAGCAAATATCCTGTAAAGCTAAGTAGGAGAGTTAAAACTAGGAGTATTACACCGATTGCCCAATTAAATTCTCTTGGTGGCTTATATGAGCCAGTCATGAAGACTCGAAACATATGAAGCCATACAGTTATCACCATAGCGTGTGCTCCCCAACGATGAATCTCACGCATAATACCAAATGGCACCTGCTCAGTTAAATCCATCATATCAGTATATGCATATTCAATCGTTGGTCTATAATAAAACATCAAAAGAATGCCGGAAATAGTTAAAATAAGAAAAATAAAAAATGATAATCCTCCCATGCACCAAGTAAATTTCAATTTAACAGCATGCTTGGGTAACCGTACAGGATGAAGATGTAAAAAAACTGAATTTAATACAACCATCATTCGTTGACGACGGGACCTTGGGACACCACCTCCTCTAAATATAGATTTCCAAATTTGACCGTCTGCGAATTTTTCTAGTAAATTTTTCTTTTCACTCATAATGTTAATTTACTTCCAATTATTATACTTTTAAGAACGCTTCAGGATCCGTCCATTGACCCTTTTCTTGTTGATACTTTGAGTTTTTATCAATAATAATTTGGCCATCATCTGCCAACGTTATTTTAAATCGCTCCAATGGTCTTGGAGCTGGACCTTCAAAATGTATACCAGTTATTCTAAAACCACTGCCATGACAAGGGCATTTAAATTTTTTAGCAGTAGGTTGCCAATTAGGTGTACAACCTAAATGTGTACATGTAGTTGATAAAGCATAAATTCCTTCATCATTTCTAACCATCCAGACTCCATACTTTTCTTTCCATCTTAAATCGACTTCGCCCACAGTATAGTCATCAGGATATCCTGCTCTAAATGTTTGAACTGGCTCGAATAAAACATTAGGGAAAAAGAACCTTAACATCATGGTGAAAAAACCACCAGTAGCTGCAACAAAAGCTAGCCACCCTATTGACAACCATGAAAATAATGACCTTCTAGAAATCTCCGATCCTATGTCAGCCTTATCAAGAGCTGCAGGAGGTGGGCTTGATGGGGTAATTGTTGCTGTTTTTTTATTATTTGACATGTGGAAATCTTTAAAAATTTAGTAACGCATTTCTCGCAGCTTCTCTAACCTTCAAGTTTGAATCACTTTTTATTAATTCTTCTAATGGTCCTCTAAAATCAGAATCTTGAATCAAAGGTACAATATTAATAACAACCATCAATACTTGGACTTGTTCTATTTCATCAATATTAGGGAAAGAATCTAAATATTTTCTATCCAACAGGTCTAATAAAATTCTTTTACCACCTGCATTTTTTTGCTTAGCTAATGCAATAGCTGCATCCCAACGAACATTAGGTTCTAAATCTTTTAACATTTGTGTTAATGCAGNGATAGAAATTGGGTCAGCAATTTTCCCTAAAGCAATTACTGCCTGCAAACGAATTTGAGGTTCAGCATTATCTAATAATCCAATTATTTTTTTTACTGCACGGCTATCGCCGATATTTCCAAGGGCATATACTGATGCTTTAGTAACTTCAGATTCAGTTTCATCGATAGCATCAAGCAAAGTTTTTACATATCGGATATCTCCAGTAGCACCCATAGCAATTGCTAANTATTGCCTAATTCTATCATCTCTATCAAATTCTGCATAATTAAACGTTGAGATCATTTCAGCTATAAAACGTTCATCTTTAGGAACCATATCTGGNTTGGATAAAATTTTTGATAATTCAAAAGCNCCTTGCCAACGCTTGGTAGTTCCGCCAATTTTAACATCTTCTAAATAGTCTTGAGCTGTATTTGGTTCTGCAGTTAAAATACGTACAACCAGAAAAATTATTACTGAAAAAATAGCAATAATAAATGGGACGACAAAAAAACTATGAATTACTACTCTTAGAGCAGANTTCTTTTCAGGGGTAGGTTGATTTTCCAATTTAATTAACTTGTTTTGTGCCGCGGAAAGGACTCGAACCTTCACGCCAAAAGGCACTGGTTCCTAAGACCAGCGTGTCTACCAATTCCACCACCGCGGCTAATACTTTATTTCATGTATTGTTTAAGGTGTATAAAATTACAGTTTTATAATAATTTATTGAAATAAATAAAGTTAGTTTATTTACCTAGCCCCCTAATTAAATCCGCTTTAAGATCTGTTAGATCTTCTATCCCAACAGCAAGTCGTACCAAAGTCTCTGTAATACCCATTTCTAATTTGGTTTTTTCTGGAACAGCCGCATGTGTCATGTTATAGGGAACACAAACAAGGCTTTCAACACCTCCTAAGCTTTCAGCAAGAGTAAAAACCTCTATACTTTTTAAAAAAGTATCTCTTGATTCTACACTACCTAAATCAATTGAAATCATATTGCCAAAAATTATTTTATCTTCTGGTGTACGTTGTTGTTTAACTGCAATCTCATGTTGAGGGTGACTACTAAGACCTGGATAAATAACTCGATCTATATTTTTTTGTTCATTTAACCAATTTGCTAATTCAGTAGCATTATCAGATGATTTCTGATATCTAAGAGCTAATGTCTTCGTTGATCTTAATAGAATCCAATTATCAAAAGCACTAGGTACCCCTCCTGTTGCCTTCAACAAAAATCGTAACCTCTCAGCTAAATCTTCATTATTGGTTGTTAATACTCCACCTAAAACATCTGAGTGACCAGATAAAGATTTTGTTGAACTTTGCATTACAATATCCACGCCAAATTCAATAGGTCTTTGACCGTAGGGACTCATAAATGAGTTATCAACACTTAAAAAAACACCAGCTTTTTTACATATTTTAGAAGTTTTTTCTAAATCACATAATTCCAACAAAGGATTAGTTGGTGTTTCAACGTGAACTAATTTTGTATTTGGCTTAAGGTATTTTTTTATATTCTCTGGATCACGAGTATCAATCCAATCAAACTCAATTCCTTGACGTTTAAGAACATTCATTGCCATTCTATAGGTACCACCATAAGTATTTCGTGAAATTATAATATGATCACCTGCATCAAATAATTGAAATAAGGCTGTAGTTGCAGCCATGCCAGTACTGTAGCAAATAGCATATTTTGCGCCATCTAAAACAGCTAAGTTCTCTTCAAGCCGGTCTCTTGTCGGGTTTGAAACACGCGAATAATCATGCCCCCTATTATTACCAACACCATCCTGCTTAAATGTAGAACTCAAATGAATGGGCGGTGATACAGAGCCCAATGCTTCATCCGCTTCGTTCCCCACATGGATTGATTTAGTAGAGAATCCCCATTTTGACTTTTTATCCATAATCTATACCTTTGAATATCCTTGATTTAAATATTGTTGTAATTTTTTATATTTAACCTTTACCTGTTCTCCGCTTGGACTTACAAGTTTTATTTTTTCATTTCTGCCAATTTTCTCATCTACATTAATTGGCTGATTCGGAATTCCAGAAGAGGCTGCAGCTTGCTCTTTTAATGATGGCCCCGAAAAACCCATACCAGTAGACTCATCATGCTGAACCTGTACATTACGATCTTTAGTTACAGGCATTTCAGGTGAAGCACTCATACCTTGAATTTGTGTTCGATATAAACGCTGTAAAGTTAACTCAGATGTATCAGCCATCATTTGTTGGAACATTTGAAACCCTTCTGATTTATACTCTAAAAGTGGATTNTTTTGACCATATGCTCTAAGATTGATNCCTTCTCTTAATTGATCCATAGCATATAGATGNTCTTTCCATTTTTCATCAATGGTTCTAAGTGCAACAAATTTTTCAAATCCGTTCATCACATCAGATGGTAATAATGATTTTCTAGAATTATAAACCTCTCTAGCCTTTTCTANCACAAATTCTCTTACATGCTCTACGGTAATATCATTCATTCCAATATGATTTTGCACTAATTCAAGATTTACTTCAACCAAAAGATGGGATGCAAAATTTTGTTTAATATTTTCCCAATCCCAATTTTGTGGGCTCATTTCTTCCATTTTCGCNAGCTCATCATCAACATAATCATCTAACATATCTTCTATGGAATTGGAGATCTCTTCATCATTTAATGCTTGCCTTCTCAAATCATAAATCACTTGGCGCTGCTGATTCATTACATCGTCATATTCTAATAAGTGTTTTCGAATCCCAAAGTTTCGTTGTTCAACTTTTTTTTGGGCATTTTCAATAGCTCGAGTAACCATTTTAGCAGTAATAACCTCGCCCTCTTCTGCACCTAATCGATCCATAACAGAGGCTATTCTTTCGCTATTAAATAATCTCATTAAGTCATCTTCAAGTGATAAATAAAAAACACTTGAACCAGGATCACCTTGCCTGCCTGATCGTCCTCGAAGTTGTAAGTCTATTCGACGTGATTCATGTCTTTCTGTCCCAATAATATGTAGTCCACCCAGATCTGTAATTCCTCTTCCTAATTTTATATCNGTACCTCTACCTGCCATATTTGTTGCAATAGTAACAGCACCTTTTTGCCCTGCTCTTGCAACTATCTCAGCTTCCCCTTGATGNTGTTTAGCATTTAGTACATTATGAGGGACCCCTTCACGCTTTAGCATTCTTGATAATAACTCAGAAACTTCNACTGAAATAGTTCCAACTAATGTTGGTTGGCCACTTTTATGACTTTTGGATATCTCTTCTACTACAGCATTATATTTTTCACGAGTTGTTTTATAAATCAGATCATTCCTATCATCACGAACGACNGGCATATGTGTTGGAATTGCTAATACATCTAAATTATATATGGNTCCAAATTCTTCNGCTTCAGTTTCTGCTGTACCTGTCATCCCAGCTAATTTATCATACATCCTAAAATAATTTTGGATAGTGATCGTTGCTAACGTCTGGGTCTCTCTTTCAATTTTAACATTTTCTTTTGTCTCAAGAGCTTGATGCAAACCATCACTATACCTTCTACCAGATAAAATACGTCCAGTAAATTCATCTACAATTTGNACTCTACCATCTTGAACTACATACTCAACATCCTTTTCATATAAAGTATATGCTCTAAGTAATTGTGTCATGTTGTGAATTTTCCCGGATCTATCAGCATGAAGTTGATGCGCCTTATCTTTTTCTTGATCTTTTTCTAGTTGGGAAAGATTATCATTTTTTTCGATGTCATGTAAAATTTCTCCAAGATCTGGAATAATAAAAACTTCAGGGTCATTAGGGGCTAAAGTATTACGCCCTTTTTCAGTTATATCAATTACATGTGTTTTTTCATCGATACTAAAAAATAAATCTTCATCTACTTCATGTAGCTTCTTATCTCGCATGAATTCTGATTCAATTTGATGAGCTAATTTTTTTGTACCTGCNTCTTGGAAAGCCTTCATTACTTTAGGATGTTTTGGCATACCTCGCAGTGCTTGAAGGAATTTATATCCCGAATCATTATTCTTTTCATCTTTCATTAGCGATTCAGCATCGGAAACAATTTTTGCTACTAAAGAATTTTGTTTTTGAACTAAATTTTGGACTAATGGTCGAAGTTCGCTGAATGTAGTATCTACTGGAGCGTCGACAGCTCCAGAAATGATAAGAGGTGTTCGAGCTTCATCTATAAGAACTGAATCAACTTCATCTACTATAGCAAAAGCATGACCTCGTTGTACTAGATCATCTTTTTGCAATGCCATATTATCTCGAAGATAATCAAANCCAAATTCATTATTAGTNCCATAAGTTATATCACAACTATAATTATTTTTTCTTTGTTCAGGNCTCATATTATTCAAAATGTACCCTACCGTTAATCCGAGCCTTTTATATATTTCACCCATCCACTCCGCATCACGTTGCGCTAAGTAGTCATTTACAGTTATTAGATGNACCCCTCTGCCAGTTAAAGCATTTAAGTATATTGGAAAAGCAGCAACAAGGGTCTTCCCTTCGCCTGTCTTCATTTCAGCAACATTGCCTCTATGTAAAATTACACCACCTACNATCTGAACATCATAAGGAACCATTTCCCAACTAAGCTCGCGACCGACAACACTCCAACTAGATCCGCACATCCTTGTACAAGTTTCTTTAACCATTGCAAAAGCTTCAGGAAGAATAGCTTCCAATTTTTTATGTTCTTGTTCGAGAACATATTTTGCTTGTTCACTTTTATCAGAAAACTCTTTTGATGCGAACTCCTTAGCTTTNCTACTATCTTCTATTAATTCAGCTCTTAATTCTTGTGAGCGATCTTTTAACTCTTGGTCGGATTTATTTTTTAATGATTCAGTAAGCTTATTTATTTCATCAACCAAAGGAAATAGTTGCCGGATTTCTCTATCTGATCGTGTACCAAAAATCTTTTTAACTAATTTTTGAATCATGCTGTACTAGTTTTTNCCTTATTTGAAATTGATTTATATATATTATCTAATACCCCATTAATGAATGCGGGACTTTCTTCTGTAGAATATTGTTTTGCAATTTCAATNGCTTCACTTATTGATACTTTTGGAGGTACATCATCAATAAAAAATATTTCGCTTATCGCTAAAATAAGTAATAATCGATCTAATAACGCGACTCGTTCAAATTCCCAATTATTTAATCTTTCTATAATTTTCTCTTCGCACCACTTTTTATTATTAATTGCTGATGAAAATAAATCTGTTATAAATAATTCCATTTTATTATCAAANGAATGCCTACTTAGGATATCTTTTAATATTTTGTCTTTATCTTCATTTAAAATTTCATAAGCATACATTGCTTGAAGGACTGTTTCTCTACCTACTCTTCTAGGATGATTTGATTGTGACATAACTAATTTTATAACTTTTTCAAAATATCAATAGTTGGAACAAACTTAAATTGGATAAACCCAACCAAATGGATCATCCATCTCTTCATTCTGTATCATCATTAAAGTTTTTCTTAATTTTTTAGTTACTGGTCCATAGTTACCGTTCCCAATATTATACTCTTTACCATCTTTGGTCACTTTTCCAATTGGAGTGACAACCACAGCTGTACCACTACAAAAAACTTCATCAGCATTTAATAGTTCATCTATAGTTAGATCACCCTCCTCAACTTTAAGCCCCAATATTTCATCTGCAATTTTTAACACTGAATTTCTTGTAACACCTGGTAAAATTGATCCGCCTAATTTTGGAGTTTTTAAAACATTACCTATTATTGCAAACAAATTTGCCGATCCCATTTCCTCAATGCAATTCTCATCAGCTGCACGCAGATAAATTACATCATTATAACCTTCAGATTTTGCACTTGTTCCAGGTAATAAAGAAGCTGAGTAATTACCTATGGCTTTTGCATTTCCAATACCTTTTGGCGCTGCTCTATGGTATTCATTTGATATTAGTAAATGTAAGGGCTTAACCCCATCTTTAAAATATGATCCAACAGGAGAACCAAAGACCATAAATAAATAATCTACAGCAGGACCAACGCTAATAGAAGGAGAGATACCAAATGAAATTGGCCTTACATACATGCTACCTTTACCATGAGGGGGAATATAATCAATATTATCTTGAACTGTTTTTGTAACAGCATTAATAAAATAATCCTTTTCCACTACAGGTATGCATAATCTTCTAGTTGATTCTTTCATTCGATCAGCATTACGATTAGGTCTAAATAATACTACACGATCTTTTGCAGAATGGTATGCTTTCATACCTTCAAATACACCCTGACCATAATTCAATACACATGACGCAGGAAACATTTCTATTTTTCCATACGGTATCAATTGACCATTAGACCATGTTTGGCCAATCCTACACTCACCTTTCCACATGCTACGAGTGGGATGAACATTAAATCCTAAATTTTCCCAATCAATATTTTGTTTCTCAGTTGACATAATTCCCTCCTAAAATTATTAAATAGATAGAATAGTTTTTTTATTAATTCTATCTTTCAATGACCACTGCTGAAGCCTCTCCTCCTCCTATACAAAGAGTGGCTATACCTCTTTTAGCATTTCTTTTTTTCATTGCATAAATAAGTGTCGTTAATATTCTTGCACCGCTAGCTCCAATAGGATGACCAAGGGCAATCCCTCCACCATTTACATTGACTTTGCTATGATCTAAATTAAAATTATTTATTACAGCCATTGGAACAACTGCGAAGGCTTCATTTACCTCCCAAAGATCTATATCATCAACTTTTAATGATGATTTTTCTAGGACCTTATCTATGGCTCCAATTGGTGCAGTTGTGAACCATTCTGGATCATTCGCTGAAGAAGATTGCCCTAATATATTAGCATGAATCTCTAATCCTAACTCATTTGCTTTACCTCTACTCATCAATAATAATGCAGCTGCACCATCATTTATTTTAGATGCATTAGCAGCTGTAATCGTACCATTTTTTTTAAAAACAGGTTTGAGCAAATCCATTTTTTTAAAATTGGCCCTAAGTGGCTCATCATCTTTGTCTACACACAATGGATCGCCCTTTCTTTGATTAACATTTAGTGGAACAATTTCATCATTGAATAACCCTTTTGATTCAGCTTCTTGGGCTCTATTGTATGATTCTTTAGCAAATAAATCTTGATCTTTTCTAGAAAAATTCTTTTCAGTAGCACATAGTTCAGCACAGCTACCCATATGCTTATCATTATAAACATCCCATAATCCATCAACTAATATTGAGTCGATTACATTATTATGGCCTAATCTCAAACCCTCTCTTACATTTGGCAGCAAATAAGGAGACTGAGACATACTTTCCATGCCTCCAGAAATAATAATTTCCGCGTCACCCAATTGAATAGATTGGGCTCCTAACATCACTGCTTTTAATCCAGATCCACACATTTTATTTATTGTAAGGCATTCTACAGAATCTGGTAGGCCAGCCTTAATTGCAGCTTGTCGCGCAGGAGCTTGGCCTTGTCCAGCCGATAAAACATTTCCCATAATTACTTCATCAATAGAATTAGGCTCAATTTTGATTTCATCTACTAATGCTTTTATCACGAGACTACCTAGATCTGAAGCAGAAAAAGATGATAAACTACCTTGAAATGAACCAACGGGTGTTCTCTTGGCAGAAACGATAACTGTATCATTTAGATTTGACATAATTTGATTATTTCATTAAAATTTAAAATTGTAGCCTGCTGAGCCAATTACAAAAATGAGACGCATGTAAGAAATCAATGAACAATATTTTCAGTTTTATTTTTAATAGTTTTAAGATTCAAATCGCTTAAAACTGTTTATCAAAACAGCAGGAATTTAAAACAAATGGATAATCTAAATTTGTAGATTTTGGCCTTTGTAAATAATACTATTTATTTTTTATCGTATGCCTCTATGATATCTCTAACCAATTTATGGCGAACAACATCTGAGGCATCTAAAGTACAAAACTCTATCCCATCAATTTTCCTCAATAAATCAATTACTTGAATTAAACCAGATTCTGACTTATTTGGCAAATCAACCTGAGTAATATCGCCAGTAATAATTGTTTTTGAATTGACACCTAATCTTGTTAAAAACATTTTCATTTGTGTAGTGGTTGCATTTTGAGCCTCATCTAAAATCATAAAAGCATTATTCAAAGTCCTTCCTCTCATATAAGCAAGAGGTATGATTTCAATTGTATTATTAGATAATAATGGTTTTAATCTTGCAGAAGGCATCATGCTTTTGAGCGCATCATAAAGAGGAGTTAAATAGGGGTCAACTTTTTCTTTTAAGTCGCCAGGTAGAAACCCCAAATTCTCCCCTGCCTCTACTGCAGGCCTACAAAGAACAATACGATCAATTTCCCGATTCTCTAATGCACTAACTGCAAATGCTACAGCTAAAAAAGTTTTACCAGTACCAGCAGGACCTACAGAAAAAACAATATCATTATTTCTAACTTTATTAATATAATCTTCTTGACCCTTACTTCTTGCAGCAATTGTACCATTCTTGCCATATAGTACCGTTGTTTCTTGAATATTGTTTTTATGCCCATTTTTAGACTTATTTATACTAATTAAAGTTTTAACATCTTTTTTAGATAAGGAACCTTTTTGATTTAAAGTTGCTCCCATTTCATGAAAAACATCATTGATAAATAAAACCTCGGATTTGTCTCCAATAATTTTAATTTTGCTTCCCCGAACTATTATTTGACTTGAGAAAGCATCTTCAACCATTTTTAAATTAGCATCTGCTGGACCAATTAATTGTGCAAGGTCNACACCTTTAATTTCGATTGTCTTTTCCATCTAAAAATATAATATGATTAGATTCATGTTTGAATTTAATCATATTAAATGGAATTCATCGCTTAGTTAAAGACTTAAAAACATGTTAAAAAATTATTTTATTTACATTTTTATTATTTTGTTATTTTATGGATGTAGTAATAAAGCCAATTCATTTGGCCCATATTTATCAAAAACAAAAAATATTCAGTTTTTAATCAAAGAAGGAAAAGCTAATTGGGAAAAAAGGGTTAGTCCAAATGAAGCTAGTCAATCTAGAGTTTTTTTATCTAAAGCATACAATTTGGATCCAAATAATTTTGAAGTAGCTGTACTCTATGCTAGGTCATGTTATTTTATTGGACATTATATCGAAACTGAACNAATAAAATCAGACTCTTTGTTTTTGGAAGGTATGAATACTGCTTGGGATTTTATTATATCTACAGATAGCTATCAAGAAGGCACAGCTTTANTTGAAGGTNACNCTGAAGCCAAAATAATTGGAGGNATAGAAAACATATCTCAAGATTTAATTCCATTATTATATTGGTGGACAGCGAACTATGCACGTTATTTAATAACAAAACCTGTAATGTATCGTTTAGAAAATAGAGATAAAATTGAATCTGCGCTTCATAGAGTAATTTCATTCAAACCAGATTACTTCTATCATGGNGCAAACCGTATTTTTGGAGGGATGTACGCACGTTTGCCAGGAGTAGATTTAATACATGCTGAAAATAATTTTGAAAAATCTATTGAGGGAAGTCCNAACTATTTTTCAACCTATGTAGTAAGAGCTCAATATCTTCATACTAAGAATGGGAATCGCGAAAAATTTATCCAAGANCTTCAAAAAATTTTAAATATGGATCCAACCGTTCTTCCGGAAGTATCACCAGAAAATCTTTTTGAACAAGAAAATGCAAGNAATCTTCTTTCAAAGGAAAATTCACTTTTTAAATAATTTTATAATTTTAACTAGCTAGGTTTATATTTTTTAATGAAATTAAACAATGAGTATGTAATAAGTCTTTATACAATCATAATTAATAATTGAGGAGAAATTATTATGAGCAAGAAAATTTATACTATTNTATTTTCAATATCCATTATATCAGCTGATTCGTTAGATGTTTTTTTTAAAGATGCAATTCAATGGAGAAACATTGGACCATTTAGAGGCGGAAGGTCACTAACAGCGGTTGGNGTCCCTTCAAAACCTTTGACATACTATTTTGGATCAGTAGGTGGAGGTGTTTGGAGAACGGTAGATGGTGGACTTGTATGGGAAAATATTTCTGATGGATTTTTTAAAACGGGATCGGTAGGTGCGCTTGCTGTATCAGAATCTGATCCTAATGTNATATATGCTGGGATGGGAGAAGCAGCAATTCGTCCTGTAATGACCTCACATGGAGATGGTATATATCGATCTAATGATGGAGGTGATAGCTGGGAACATGTTGGATTAGATGATTCAAGAACAATATCCGACGTGTTAATTCATCCAAAAGACCATAACACTGTTTATGTAGGAGTTCANGGTGATCAATATCAAGGTAGTAAAGCTCGTGGTATTTATCGTTCAGTTGATGGTGGAAAAAATTGGGAAAAAGTATTTTATGTGAATGAATTTACAGGTGTTAGTGGTCTAAGTATGGATCAAAATAATCCCCGAATATTATATGCTGCTTTCTGGGATCATCAANGAAAACCATGGCAAATGNGAAGTGGNGGTGAAGGAAGTGGTATATATAAATCTACAGATGGTGGTACNACATGGAAAAAACTTTCAAAAGGTTTACCAGCTAAAATGGGTAAAACTGATGTATCCGTGTCTGGAGCTAATCCTAAAAGAGTTTATGTTCTCGCTGAAGCTGAAAAAGGAGGATTGTTTCGATCTGATGATGGAGGAAAAAGTTTTAAACGTGTAAATAGTGATCGTACTCTTATAGCTCGAAGCTGGTATTATATTCATGTCTTTGCAGATCCTCAAGATGAAAATATTGTATATGTTCTCAATGCTCCATTTTTAAAATCTACTGATGGNGGNAAATCTTTTACAAGAATTAGCGTNCCTCATGGTGACAATCANGGANTATGGNTTAATCCAANAAATAATAAAAATATGATTAATGCTAATGATGGTGGAGCTAATATTTCTTTTAATGGAGGTCAATCTTGGTCAACACAGAAAAACCAACCGACAGCACAATTTTATCGAGTTATTACTGATAATCGTTTCCCTTATTATGTTTATGCAGGACAACAAGACAATTCAAGTGTAGCAGTTCCAAATCGGACGAATGGCCGAGGAATTGATTGGTCTGATTGGTACTCCGCTGCGGGTTGTGAGAGTGCTTATCTTGCATTTGANCCAGATAATCCAGTNGAAGTATATGGTGGNTGCTATCAAGGTTTAATTGAAAAACTNAANGTAGTNACTCGTAAAAGTAGAAGTATTATGGCATATGAATATTTAGGATTAGGCTCGGTGCCAAAAGATCAAAAATATCGATTTAATTGGAATGCACCCATTTTTGCCTCTCCTCATGATCCAACTATTATTTATCATGCTGGAAATGTTCTTTTTAAAACAGCTGATGGNGGNGATNNTTGGGAANTNATNAGCCCNGATTTAACAAAAAATGATNTTAAAAAACATGATTTAGGNAGTATCCCATTCACTAATGAAGCTGCTGGCGGTGAAGTATACAATACAATTATGTATGCAGTAGANTCTATACATGANNAAGGAGTTATATGGNCAGGGTCAGATGATGGATTAATTCATTTAACTCAAGATGGTGGTAAGAATTGGAATAATGTAACGCCCAAAGGNATGAANGAAGGAATTGTAAATAGTATTGAAGTTTCTCCACATGATAAAGGCACAGTTTACGTAGCCTTTACTAGGTATAAATTTGGTGATTTATCACCNTCTATATANAAAACAACTAATTATGGTAAAAGTTGGACAAAACGTGTCAAAGGAATTGAANATGACGCATTTGTAAGAGTTGTAAGAGAAGATCCTATTAAAAGAGATCTTTTATATGCAGGAACCGAAACTGGACTTTATTTATCATTAGATGGAGGAAAATTATGGGAAAAATTCCAGCTTAATCTNCCTGTAGTCCCAATAACTGACCTAACAATTCGAAATAATGATCTAGTTGCTTCTACTCAAGGACGCTCATTTTGGATATTAGATGATCTCACCCAAATCCATCAATATAATTCAAAAATCGAATCTAAAGATTTTCATTTATTTAAACCTGGTATTGCTTATCGTACAAGTGGTGGAAGTAGCAAATCAAAAACTATTGGGCAAAACCCTCCAAATGGTGCAGTTGTTATTTACCATCTTTCAAATAAACCTGAAAAAGAAACCAGTGCTAAATTAGAGATTTTATTGAATGATAGGGTAATTCGTACAATTAATAGTAAACCTGGTGAATCAGCCATCATGTTTGATAACGGCAGTTATTCATCTCCAACGATATCTTTAAAAAAAGGGATGAATCGATTTATATGGAATTTTAGAGTTGATGACATCACTATGGTAAAAGATATTTCATTTTATGGAAGTTATTCAGGNTATCGTATAGGCCCAGATAATTATACAGTTCGACTTACTATAGGAGAAGTATCCATGGACCAACCTTTAATAGTAAAGCGTGACCCAAGAGTAGAAGTAAAGGATAGAGATAACAGAACCCATCAACAAATGATGTCTGATCTATATATACAGATAAATGACCTTCATAGTTCAATTTCTAAAGCAAGAAATATTAAAACTCAAATCAAAAAAATGAATAATGAGATTGAAGGTATGGACAATATGAACGAACTATTACAAACTGGTAAAGATGCAATACAAGCACTTAATGAATGGGAAGGAGATGTCATTCAAACTAAAATGGAAACATTTCAAGATGTAGTTAATTTTTTAAATCGCCTAAATAGTCATATGATAAACTTATTAGGAACTATTGACAGATCTGATCCTCCATTAACTCAAGGGCAAATAGATCGATATAGTGACTTAACAGATGAATGGTATAATTATAAAAAGATACTTGATGAAATAATTAATAACCAAATAAGATCTTATAATGAACTTCATCGTTCAGCAGGTTTACCTGCAATTATTATTAACGATTAGTTTATTCGAACAATCTTCAAATTAATTAAAATCAGCTATGTTCATTTGATCCTAATTAATGAAAATTCTATTAGTTGAACCATATTTTTCAGGATCCCATAAATCATGGGCAGAAGGGTATCAATCTTTTAGCAATCACAACATAAGAATTATTTCTTTACCAGGAAAATTCTGGAAATGGAGAATGCATGGAGGTGCTATTTCTCTAGCAAAGCAGTTTATGGAAATGGATTTCTCTCCGGATCTAATCCTTGCAACAGACATGTTAGATCTAACAACATTTTTAAGCCTCACTAAAAGTCGAACGGCTCAGATCCCTAATGCCCTATATTTTCATGAGAATCAACTTTCCTATCCATGGCCAAAGTCAGATAGAGACTTTCAAGAAAAACAAAAGAATCATTATGGATTTATTAATCTTTCATCTGCCTTAGCATCCGATAATGTGTTATTTAATTCTAAATATCATCATGATTCTTTCCATAATGAAAGCATGAAATTATTAAAAAATTTCCCTGATCATAATGAACTAGATATAATTGAAAAAATCAAAAAAAAGAGTCGAATATTATATCTTGGTATGGATCTAGCCAAATTTGATGAACATAAAACTCAAGAAAAGGGAAACCCACTGATATTATGGAATCATCGCTGGGAATATGATAAAAATCCTGANGTATTTTTTAAATGTTTATACAAATTAAAAAAAAANAACATCACATTTGATCTTGCNGTACTCGGTGAAANTTTTCATAANAAACCAANTGTATTTGATGAAGCAAAATCNCGATTAAAAGATAATATTNTACATTTTGGTTTCTGTGAAANTTTTNCAGAATATGCTANATGGCTNTGGNNAGCTGATTTGATACCTGTAACNAATAATCAAGATTTTTTTGGNGGCAGTGTGGTAGAATCCATTTATTGTNNNACATATCCTATTTTACCAAATAGGCTAACATATCCAGAGCTGTTACCAAAAGAATTTCATCATGAACATATATATGATAATGATTATGAATTATATGATAAAGTAAAAGACTGTATATT
>PASX01000008.1 GCA_002713455.1 Fidelibacterota bacterium | reverse complement strand
GGATAACGTTGGAGTTTGAAAATAATTACAACGGATTTACACTCAATACTGGTCGGGCAAAAAATATAAAATTCAAAAGAATAAATAATTATTCTTATGAAAAAAATATTAATTAAATTAGTAAATACAATTTTACTCATGTCATTTACACTTTTAAATGGTGAGGAAAATCGACCAAATATTATTTTACTCTTCGCTGATGATGCAGGTTATTCTGACTTTGGATTTCAAGGTAGTCCTAATTTCAAGACTCCCCATTTAGATAAGTTGGCTGGTGAAAGTGTTCGTTTTACNCAGGCCTATACAACCTCNGCTGTCTGTGGTCCCTCAAGGGCTGGNCTTATGACAGGTCGNTATCAACAAAAATTTGGTTACGAAGAAAATAATGTGCCATCATATATGAGCCCTGTTGGGCTTACAGGGCCAGATATGGGACTGCCATTGGATCAAAAGACTATTGCAGATTATCTTAAAAAAGCTGGATATAGGAATATATATCTTGGAAAGTGGCATTTGGGTGGTGCTGATCGCTATCATCCCTTAAAACGAGGATTTGACGAGTTTTATGGTTTTCGTGGTGGCGCTAGGAACTATTGGCCTTATCAAGAACCCCCAAAAGATCCATTGAGAAAGTGGGAACGGAATTTCAAGCAGTTCGTTGAGCCAGAAGGTTACTTAACAGATGTGATTGCAGATGAGGCGATGGAATCAATTGAACGCAATAAGGAGAATCCATTTTTTCTTTTTGTTTCTTTTAATGCTCCTCATACTCCTATGCATTATTTAGAAGATGATCTGCCAGATAAAAAGTTTCGCTTGACNGANAAGAGGCGAAAACTTTATGCTATGACAAAAGCCATGGATCGAGCATGTGGNCAGATACTTGATAAACTGGATGAATTGGGATTAACGGAAAATACATTAATTGTATTCACTAATGACAATGGAGGTGCATGGATAAATGATTCCAATAATCGTCCATTGAGTGGCGTGAAATTCACTCACCTTGAAGGAGGGATCCGTGTTCCATTTTTGTTGAAATATGGTAATCAATTTAAAGCATCAACCACATTTGATCATCCTATTAGTACATTTGATCTATTGCCTACATTTGCCAATGTAGCTGGGTTAAGTGAAGAAGGAATGGAATATCTTGACGGTGTCAGTCTGATCTCATTTTTAAATGGAAAGAAGCAATTTAGGCCCCATGAAACATTATATTGGAAAAATGATGCGCAAGCTGCAGTAAGGGATGGAGATTGGAAATTAATTCGAATGCCTGATCGTCCAGCACTATTATTTAATATTGCCAAAGACCCTAATGAAAAAAAAGACCTTGCCCAAAAATATCCAAAAAAAGTTGAAAAATTATATAAAAAGCTTTTTGCTTGGGAAACTACTTTAAAACGTTCTTTATGGGTAACTAGGAGGGAAATTATCCAGATGGGCATAGAAGCATTTGATAAATACAGATAAAATGAGACATTTTTTATTTTTAGTAATTATTTTTCTAGGTTGTAATCAGCAGTCATTCAAAAATAAACCTAACATCATTTATATATTAGCTGATGATCTTGGATATGGTGAGTTAGGTGTCTATGGACAAAAAATTATTGAAACACCTCATATTGATGCTCTTGCAAATAATGGTATGCTTTTTACAGATCATTATTCTGGTTCTCCTGTTTGTGCACCCTCAAGGTCAGTATTTATGACTGGACAACATACAGGTCATACGCCAATAAGAGGAAATGATGAGTGGAAAGAACGGGGAGACACGTGGAATTATCAGGCAATGTTTGATGATCCTTTTCTTGAAGGGCAAAGGCCAATTCCTGATAGTACTATTACTATTGCTGAAGTATTAAAATCTGCTGGATATTCTACAGGTATGGTTGGGAAATGGGGACTAGGTGCTCCAACAACTGAGGGTCTTCCCAATAAACAAGGTTTTGATTTTTTTTATGGATATAATTGTCAACGTCAAGCACATACCCTATATCCGATGCATCTATGGCGAAACGATGAAAGACATTTGCTTGATAATAAAAATGTCCCTCCTCATGCAAATTTGGCTGAAGGAGTAGATCCTGATAATCCAGATAGCTATTTAAACTTTGAATTAAATGAATATGCCCCTACGTTAATGCATAAAGAAGCGTTGGGATTTATTGAAAAAAATAAAAATAATCCTTTCTTTCTCTACTACGCATCACCCCTTCCTCATGTACCTTTGCAGGCTCCAAAAAAATGGGTTAATTATTATAGAAATAAACTTGGGGGTGAAAGTCCTTATACAGGTAAATCTTATTTCCCTAATCTTACTCCTCGAGCAACTTATGCTGCTATGATTTCATATCTTGATGAACAAGTTGGAGATCTAATAAATAAATTGAAAGAAATTGGTCAATACGAAAATACTTTGATTATTTTTACTAGTGATAATGGACCAACATATACAGGAGGGGCTGATACTCCATTTTTTAATAGCGCTATGCCATTTAAGACAGAATATGGATGGGCGAAAGGTTTCGTGCATGAAGGTGGGATTCGTGTGCCTATGATCGCAAGTTGGCCAAGGAAAATCAAAAAGGGTAGTCATTCCAATCATTTATCAGCTTTTCAAGATATGATGCCAACTTTTTGTGATATAGTAGGTGTCTCAAATCCAAACAATGTTGATGGAATAAGTTTGATGCCCACATTATTAGGATCACGCCAATCTAAAACTCATAAATATCTTTATTGGGAATTTCCA
Source organism: Fidelibacterota bacterium (assembly GCA_002713455.1). Taxonomy (GTDB): domain Bacteria; phylum Fidelibacterota; class Marinisomatia; order Marinisomatales; family TCS55. The sequence goes on along the minus strand of PASX01000008.1, from coordinate 8,840 downwards.
GCTTATAAAGGTCAACAAGCAGTACGAATGGGAAAATGGAAAGCAATTAGGCGCAATATCTTTGATGGTAACATGGATATTGAGCTTTATGATCTTGAAAATGATATAATCGAACAGAAAAATGTAGCCAATCTTTACCCTGAAATTATTTTAGAGATAAAAAAAATCATGTTAGAATCACGTAATCGACCAATATATGAGAGATTTCGATTNCCTCAATTGGGAGATTGAATAGCCTAACAATACATCACTAATTTCTATACCAATTTTATTAAGGAGAATGCATGCGTAAANCGCTGATTTCTATAATTTTTNTTAGGTTNCTTTTTGCTGNTGAATTAAAAACACCTGCAGAATTTTTAGGATATGAACTTGGAGATTACTTTACTCCTCACCATAAGGTGGTTTCATACTTTGAGTATGTTTCTAATCAAGAACCAAATATTAGAACTGTAATTTATGGTGAGACGTATGAAAGAAGACCTTTGATGACTGCAATTATTTCTAGTGAACTAAATATGAATATATTAGAAGATCTCCGCATTGATAATCTCAAGCGCGCAGGTATCTTGAAAGGCAAGCCTAGCGATAGAAAAATTGGTATTGTTTGGCTTAGTTATAATGTTCACGGAAACGAAGCAAACTCAACTGAAGCTGCAATGAAAACATTANATGCTTTAGCAGATAAAAATAATAAATCAACTCAAAAATGGTTAGAGAACACGATTGTGATTCTTGATCCATGTGTAAATCCAGATGGGCGAGACAGGTATGCGAATTGGTATAGAATGATTGGAAATAGATGGCCCGATGCTGACCCAAACTCAAGAGAACATATGGAGCCATGGCCAGGAGGAAGAACAAATCATTATTATTTCGATTTAAATCGGGATTGGGCCTGGCAAACTCAACAAGAATCAGTTGCGCGTATAAAATTATATAACCAGTGGCTNCCACATGTTCATGTTGNCTTTCATGAACAAGGAATTAATAATGAGTATTATTTTGCTCCAGCTGCTGAACCTTTTCATGAATATATAACTGATTGGCAACGAGAGTTCCAAACAATGATTGGGAAAAATCATGCCAAATATTTTGATAAAAATAATTGGTTGTATTTCACAAAAGAAGTGTTTGATCTATTGTATCCAAGTTATGGTGATACTTATCCAACATATAATGGTGCTATTGGGATGACATATGAGCAGGCAGGTCATAGTCGGGGAGGNCTTGCAGTTGAGACAGAAGATGGAGATACATTAACACTTAATGACCGCTTAACGCATCATCATACNACTGGTTTATCTACAATTGAAGTAGCTTCAATTAATTCAGAAAAAATGGTTAATGAATTTGAGAAGTTCTTTGTAGATAATAAAAATGAACCAAAAGGCCCTTACAATAGCTATGTGATTTCTCAATCAAATAATATTGATAAACTATACGACTTACGACTATGGTTAGAAAATAATGGAATTGATTATGGATTTGCTTCATTAACAAAATCCTATAGAGGTTTAAATTATAAAACAGGGGAGTCNCAGCAAGTCAAGGTACAAAAAGGGGATCTTGTTGTATCATCATTTCAACCTAAATCAGTTTTAGTACAAGTGCTGTTTGAGCCTCAAACAGCATTAAGAGATACTTTAACTTACGATATTACTGCTTGGGCAATTCCTTATTCATATGGGCTTGATGCCTATGCGGTTAAGGGACTAGTCAAATCATCACCTTCTCCAAAGATTACTGAGACACCAAAGAAAAAAGTCAATAAAATGATTAGTGGTCAACCCTACGCCTACATATTGCCTTGGAAAGGTATTAAAGATCTAAAATTTTTAGCTTATTTATTTCAAAATGATATTGTTTCTAGAGTNTCAATGGAGTCTTTTAAAATCGATGAGAAATCCTACGACCCTGGTACGTTAGTAATCACTAGAAAAGGTAATGAAAAACATGGTCCAAGGTTTGACAAAATATTGCAAACTGCAGCTATGAAGTTTGATCGTTCATTGGAAAAATCCTCAAGTGGTTTTGTGTCTAGAGGAAAAGATTTTGGTTCGTCTTCAATGAAAGTTNTAAAAAGACCAAAGGTNGGTTTGATTTCAGGAGATGGTGTAAGAAGTTATGCTTTTGGAGAAGTTTGGCATTTTTTTGAGCGTCAAATAGATTTTCCAGTTACTGTAATTGATGGAACAAGNTTTTCTAGAATACCTAAGCATGATTANGATGTTTTTATTTTGCCATCTGGAAATTATTATTATTTAGATGATGAAATACGAAATGAATTACGTCATTGGGTTCGTTCCGGTGGCCGCTTGATTTTGATGGATTCAGCTATGGATAAGTTTGTAGATCACAAAGGTTATAATTTGAAACGATTTGCGAATAATGAAGAGAAGAAACAGTTTGAAAAGAAAATNAAGGAAAGAGAATTATCTGAAAGACTTAATTCATTTAGTGATCGCCAAAGAAATAATTTAAGTCAAAATGCNTACGGTGCAATTGTTAGAGTTAATTTAGATAATACTCATCCATTGGCTTTTGGTTATAATGAAGAATATTTTTCACTTAAACTTAGTAATCGACGATATGCTTTTTTACCTAGAGGATGGAACGTAGGAATTACACAAGATTCCACTGCGATTATGAGCGGATTTGTGGGTTTTAAAGCAAANGANAACTTTAGGGAATCAATGGTTTTTGGGGTTGAAAATATGGGAAGAGGACGTGTTATTTATTTAGCTGACAATCCGCTTTTTCGAGCATTTTGGTATAATGGGAAACTTTTATTTGGCAATGCCGTATTTATTGTAGGTAGTTAGGAAAAATATGTTAAAAAAATTATTATTTCTTTTATTATTCGGTTTATTTGCTTGTGCCAAATCTGATGTTGATTTGAAAATTGTTGATGCATCAGATATCTATAAGCAAGTTGAAACCCATAGNGGTAAAGAAGCGGTTCTTGTCAACTTTTGGGCTACTCATTGTAGTCCATGTATAGAAGAATTTCCTATGATACTTGAACTTGGTGAAGAGTATAAAAATCAAGGTCTCAAAATTTATTTTGTGAGTACAGATTGGTTAGATCGTAAAGAAGCTGTCCTTGAGTTTTTACAGAATATAGGTGTGAGGGGTGTTTCATTTTTAACAGATGAATTAGATGATAATGAATTTATAAATGCTATTCATCAAAATTGGTCTGGAGCGTTACCTTTTACACTAGCGTTCGATAAAAATGGGAATCTTATTGATTATTGGGAAAATAAAAAAGATAGAATATTTTTTGATTCAGTTATAAAAAAAGTTCTTTCTCCGTGAAATTTGAAGAATTTCAATTAGAGCGAAATCAATCTACTTGGGAAAATAAGGTTGATTATAATTTAACCGAAAGTGGCGTTCACCCTGGAACATTAAAAACACTTTTCAATTCGGATTTTATAGAAAAAATTCAAAATACTGAAATAACCTATGGGTTTACTGAAGGTTCACCTGAATTAAGAGAGTCCATAGCTTCAATATATGAAGGTGCAACTATTGATAATATTCAAGCATTTAATGGATCTGCTGAGGCTAATATGGTATCGATATTGACTTTAATTGAGCCTGGAGATGAAATGGTATATATGATGCCCAATTATCTTCAAATATATGGCTTTGCAAGAGGCATAGGTGCGAATGTTAAAACCTTTCATTTAAAAGAATCATTGGAGTGGAAACCTGATCTTGAGGAATTAAGCTCAATAGTTTCTGATAAAACAAAATTAATATGTATTTGTAATCCTAACAATCCAACTGGTTCAGTTCTGCCAAAAGATATGGTTCACAAGATTGGAGAAATAGCCCAAAGAGTTAATGCATGGATTTTGTCAGACGAGGTTTACCGTGGCGCGGAACTAGATGGAAATGAGTGCAATTCTTTTTGGGAAATAGGCTATGAAAAAACCATAGTGAATTGCGGTCTATCAAAAGCATATGGATTACCTGGGCTACGCTTAGGATGGTCTATATCCAATAAAGATTATATTAATCAATGCTGGGCAACCCATGATTATACCAGTATATCTATAGGGCGACTTAGTGATGTCATTGGTTCCTATGTATTACATCCTGACAATCGATTAAATACACTTGATCAAATCAGAAAATCCTTAAATAATAATTTAGAACTTTTTCAAAATTGGCTAGAAGGGTTTGGAAATCATTTTCGTTTCATACCTCCTCAAGCTGGAGCTATGGCATTTGTAGGATATGATTGGAAAATCAATTCATCTAAACTAATAGAGAAATTAAGAGATGAGACTAGCGTAATGCTTGTTGCGGGCGATTGGTATGGAATGGATAATTATGTTAGGTTTGGTTATGGGGCCAAGTCAGCTGATCTTAAAGAAGCTTTAGATAGAATCTCTCCAGTATTAAAAACTCTATGATAAATTTCCCAGATAGTGTTGATGACTCATATAAACGTTCAAAAGCACATATCCGAAAAACACCACTTGAGCATTCTCCATATTTAAGTAATCTTATTAATGGAGATGTTTATCTCAAGCTAGATAATGTTCAAAGAACAGGTTCATTTAAATTTCGTGGTGCTATTAGTAAGATGACCTCTTTGTCTGATAAAGAAAAAGTTAATGGAGTGGTTACAGCCTCAACGGGAAATCATGGAGCAGCTTGCTCGTTAGCAATGTCCTTACTTGGAATAAAAGGTAAAATAGTTGTTCCTGAGAATGTTCATAAGAATAAAGTAGAGAATATTCTTAATCTTGGTGGGGAAGTTGAATATTTTGGCGATGATTGTATTCATGCTGAAGAAAGAGCTCAGGAAATATCTAAAGAAACTGGAGCAGTTTATATTTCACCTTATAATGATGAAGCAATTGTCTGTGGCCAAGCAACATTAGGACTTGAAATAGAACAAGAATTAAAAAATGTTGATTCAACTTTTATTTCTGTTGGTGGTGGTGGATTAATTGGAGGGGTAGGTGGCTATCTTAAATCAATCAATCAGCAAACAAAAATATATGGAGTTTCTCCAGAAAACTCTTGTGTAATGTATGAGTCAATCAAAGCTAACAAACAGTTGGATCTTCCATCAAAGCCTACATTGTCTGATGGTACTGCTGGTGGTGTAGAGTTTGGCTCGATTACATTTCAATTATGTAAAGATATTATTGATGATTTTACACTGGTTTCAGAAAAGGAAATAATTGAAGGTATACTTATCGGTATTGAAAAGCATCATCAGTTAATTGAAGGTGCAGCTGGAACGGCTATTGCAGGTTTTTTAAAATATAAAAACAATTTAATCGGTAAAAGAGTTGTAATTGTGATGTGTGGCGGTAATATTAGTTCTGAAGTATTAAAGTCGATTCTATGATTAGAGTCGTTGATTTATCTACTATTAAATCTATTCTCCCAAAAGTTGATTTAATTAGTGAAATTGAGAACGGGTTTGCAGCTTACTCAAATGGAGAGGTTATTGTGCCTCCAATAGGTGAGCTAAATTTTGACTCTCCCCCTGGAAGTGTGCATATTAAATATGGTTATATAAAAAATGATAATATTTATGTGATAAAGATTGCTTCTGGCTTCTATCAAAATTCAGCAATTGGTCTCCCAACAGGGAATGGAATGATAATAGTTTTTGATAANCAAACTGGAGCACCCATTGCAGTTTTAAATGATGAATGTTATCTAACCGATGTTCGTACAGCNATAGCAGGAGCTATTTGCGCAAAATATCTTGCTCCTAAAAATATCAAAAAAATTGGTATTATTGGTACAGGTGTNCAAGCAAGGATGCAGCTTCAATATTTAAAAGAAGTGGTTGATTGCAAAGAGACAATTGTCTGGGGNAGAAGTTCAGACGCATTAGTTACATATAAGAATGATATGAATGAAAGTGGATTTATAATTACAACAACAACTAATATTGATGAAGTCATTAATAATTGTCAATTAATTGTAACATGTACTGCNAGCGAAAGATCTTTAATAAAATCACTAAAAAAAGGTACGCATGTTACGGCAATGGGTTCAGATACTATCNTAAAGCAAGAATTGGATTCTTCAGTATTATTGAATGCAGATCTTATTATAAGTGATAGTTTGTCTCAAAGCCATGAAAGAGGAGAAATACATCATGCATTGAATGATGGATTGCCTATTAACAGGGTTGTAGAATTAGGACATATTATTTCAGGTCATAAAAAAGGCCGAAGCAATGATGAGCAAATTTCAGTTGCAGACCTTACAGGCGTTGCGGTACAAGATATACAGATTGCTAAAGTTATTTTAGATAACATAGATTAATAAATGTTTACTTTATCTGAGAAATAACTATTTTTATTTGTAACTTAAACCAAGTTTTATAAGGAGGTATATAATGATACGCTCAATTAAATATCTGACAGTTATTTTATCACTTTTTTCTTTTAGTTTTGGCGAAGACCTTGCTTTGGGTTCTAGTATTCCTCTTCCCAATGTAAAAATGGAAGATATATCTGGGAAAAAAGTTAGTCTTAATGATGTTAAGATGAAGAATGGCCTATTAGTAAATTTTTCATGTAACACTTGTCCATGGGTTCATGCATGGCAGGATAGGTATAATGGGCTAGCTAATGCTAGTGCAAAAAATAATATTGGTTTTATCACAATCAATCCTAACTCTAAAAACCGCGAAAAAATTGGCGAAGGTTTGAAAGATATGAGAAAATTCTCAAAAAAATATGATCATGATGATTTTCTTTATACTGTAGATAAAGGATCGGAACTTGCTACAGCATTTGGTGCTTCAAAAACACCTCATATTTATTTGTTTGATTCTAATGGAAANCTAGTCTATAAAGGCGCGATTGATGACAATGCAAGGAAACCAAAAAAAGTAAAAAAATCATATCTTATGGATGCATTAAATGCATTGGGTTCAGGTAAATCTATTAAAGTAGCTGAAACCAAAGCATTAGGTTGCAGCATAAAATTTGCTAACAAATAATTATTTTTAGGGGTTAAATAGCATCTATTTGATATTATTTAATCCCTAAAAAAAATCACATTTAATTTATTTAATTCACCTTTATTAAAGTAGATTTCCAGTCTAATATATGCGGAAATTTACTTCTCAGTACCTTTTAGCTTTCTTTTTCACGCTTTTGTCATTCGTTTCGGCTGATGATGAGACTATTAATCTTAGTACCTTCCCTAGGCCCACTATGAATGCTGGATTAGTATCTGATAAAATTATTATTGATGGATTTGTTAATGAGGCTGATTGGTCTAAAGCAGATTCGATAACAGACTTTTATCAAACACAACCTATCCCTGGTTTACGAGGAACAGAAAGAACAGTTGTTCGAGTATTATATGATAATGAATTTTTATATGTATCTGCAGTTTTATATGATTCTGATCCTAGTGGCATTATTATCCAGAGTTTAGAGCAAGATTTTGAATCTCAAGACAATGATTGTTTCGCAATTATGTTAGATACTTTTAATGATGATAAAAGTGGTTACGGTTTCTTATTCAATGCGGCAGGAGCTATTAAGGATATGTATATCAATAATGATGGTTCTAGTATTAATAGTGCTTGGGAAGGAATTGTTAATAGAAAAACATCAATTCAAGATCATGGATGGGAAATTGAATTGGCTTTTCCATTAACAAGTTTAAGATTTAACCCAAATGAAGGATCTCAAGATTGGGGGATAAATTTCTTAAGACGAATTCGTAGAAAAGGTGAAGATATATATTGGAGCCCAATTGAGCCTTATGAAAAATTACTAGTGATTTCAAAAGGCGGGACATTAAAAGGCCTTAATAATATTAAACCTGGACGTAATCTACAGGTAAAGCCTTTTGTAATCGGGAACCAAATTAATGTTGATGAATCCTCAAACAACTCAGATACAGGGCTTGATTTTAAATTTAGTGTTACCCCTAGCTTAACATTGGATATGACATACAATACAGATTTTTCTCAAGTTGATTCAGACGATGAGCGAGTTAATCTAACCCGATTCCCATTGTTTTTTCCTGAAAAACGAGATTTCTTTTTAGAAAATGCAGGAATTTTTGAATTTGGTGATATATCCAACTACACGTATCGCATGAAGCCAGAAAGATGGAGTCGATCTTTTACTATGTTTCATAGTCGTAGGATAGGCCTTGAAAGTGGAAGTCAAATTCCAATCTTGGGAGGAGGCAGGTTAAGCGGTAAAGTTGGAAATTATGATTTAGGATATTTAAATATGACTTCAGAATCAATGGGTGACGTTCCTCTCATGAAATTCAATGTTACGCGAGTTCGTCGAAACATTTTTCAAAAATCAAATATTGGTGCAATTTTCATTGATCGAAATTCTGGAGATCAAAGTAGAAATCATCAGTCTGCCGGAATAGATTTAAATTTAAAGATCAATAAATTATTGATTTACTCGTATGTTTCTCAGACAGATAATCCAGATATAAAAAATAATAATTTAGCAGGTCGAGTTGTTGTCGCATGGCGAAATAACAAGTGGGACCTTGCTGCGTATTATAAGAAGGTTGAAGAAAATTTTGATCCTCAAGTAGGTTTTATTCAACGAACAAATGTAGATGAAACCTTTGCTACTGTTGGAATGCATAAGCGGTTTACAGCAGGTCGTTTTCGTAATTTGAATCCATATTTTCAAGTTAACCAATATGACAATCTTAGTGGTTATATGGAATACAGAGCATTAAAAGCAGGTTTTGATATTCTATTTGCAAATCGCGCTATGTTATTTGCTGGATTAACTCAAACTGAAGAAATGATAAAGACAGCATTTACACTTTATGGCGCTGAAGTGCCAGAT
>PASX01000007.1 GCA_002713455.1 Fidelibacterota bacterium | reverse complement strand
CAATATTATCCAGAATTAAACTATTCAATAATCAAACCATTTTATAATCATCCAAAATATATATATGCCTTATCTGAATTGATCAGGCCGTATATAAATAATAAAATGGATAAATTAATTTTTAGTTATCATGGTCTTCCTGAGCGTCATATTAAAAAATCAGATAGTAGCGGGGAGCATTGTTTGCAGGGCCTCTTATGTTGTGAAACTGATTGCCAATTTTCTCAGAATTGTTATCGATCCAATACTTTGACAACTTCCAAGTTAGTATCAGATAAATTAGATTTAAGTGAAGACAAATGGATGTCCGCCTTTCAATCAAGAGTTACACTTATTCAAAGAAAATGGTTAAAGCCATATACTGATATAGAATTAACTAATTTTCCAAAAAAAGAAATAAATAATATTGTGATAATATGTCCTTCATTTGTTGCAGACTGTTTGGAAACATTAGAAGAAATAGATATTAGAGGTAGAGAGTTGTTTCTTAAAAAAGGTGGAAAAGAATTTATTTTTATACCCTGCTTAAATAATGATATAAACTTTATTAAACTCTTAGAAGATTTAATAATCAATTCTTCTGAATGAATTATAAAAAATTAATATTTATTAGTCATTCTATTGATATTGAGAATTATTATCAATAATATTGTCTGTAGTAAAATTATATAAAAAGGAATAAAAATGTATAAAGAGATTTCGTATAAAATATTATCAATATTTTTTATTTGTTTAATCTTTACAAATCTTCAGGCACAAATAAATGTGTATTCTCATCGGCATTATGATTCTGATAAAATTTTATTCAAAAAATTTACAGATCAAACAGGTATAAAGATAAATGTGATTAAAGGTAGTGCAGATCAATTAATTGAACGTTTAATTAGTGAGGGTAAAAATTCACCAGCTGATATACTTTTGACGGTTGATGCTGGAAGATTGCATAGAGCAAAGATGGCTGGAGTTCTTCAACCTATTAAGTCGCGAACTTTAAATAATAATGTTCCGGCATCGATGCGAGATCCCGATGGTCAATGGTTTGGACTAACGGTTAGAGCCCGAGTCATTGTATATTCGAAAGATCGCATACAGCCTACCCAACTATCAACTTACGAGGATTTAGCTAAATCGAAGTGGAGGGGTAAGATTGCTGTCCGTTCTTCGAGTAACATTTATAATCAATCACTAATGGCATCAATTATAGATGCTAATGGTAGTAGTGAAGCTCTTTCTTGGGCAAAATCTGTAAGAAAAAATATGGCGCGAGCACCGAGAGGAAGCGATCGTGATCAGGCCAGAGCAGTTGCAGCTGGAGTGGCAGACATTGCTATTATGAATACTTATTATTTGGGTATTTTAGCAAATTCATCTAATTCAAAAGATCGNGATGTATTTAAAAAAGTTTCAGTATTTTTTCCTAATCAAAAAGGGAGAGGTACACATATCAATATTAGTGGTGCAGGAATAACAAAAAGTTCAAAAAATAAAAAGGATGCTATTAAGTTTATAGAATTTTTAACTAGTTCAGATTCACAAAAAATATTTGCCAATGTTAATTATGAATATCCAATAAAAATTGAAACCAATCAATCTGAACTACTAAAGAGCTGGGGATCATTCAATCCTGATAAGCTGAACCTTTCTATACTTGGTATTAAAAACTCAGAAGCAGTAAAATTATTTGATAAAGCCGGCTGGGAGTAAATTAGGGGTTGGATTGAGTAATTCAATAATTAAAATATTTAGAATTTTAAGGCAAGAATTTTTATTTAAGCTAAATTTCTGGACTATTCCTGCCTTTTTAATTGGATTATTTATATTTATTCCAATGGCTGAAGTGTTATCATCTTTAACTACTTATTCATCAAATTGGACTCATCTTAAAGACACAGTATTATTTTCATATTTGTCAAATTCTTTGATACTTATAATTGGCACTGCATCTTTTTCACTTATTTTTGGTGTTTCCTGTGCATGGATTGTTTCTAATTATACGTTTAGATTTAGAAAAATTTTAGAATGGCTTCTTGTATTACCTTTAGCTATACCTACATATATATCTGCATATGCATATTTTGATATTTTAGAACTATTTAACCCATTATTGATTTGGATTCGTACTAACATAGGTTTTGAAATAATGCAGTTAGTAAATAATTCACTAGTTTATTTGGTAACAATTCTGGTAATGGCATCAGTACTATATCCCTATATATATTTATTGGCAAGAGCATCTTTTATCAGGCAAGGAAAACAATTAAGTGATGCAGCACGTACTCTTGGGCATAATAGTAAATCTATTTTTTGGAAAATAGCTTTACCCATGGCTAGACCAGCAATAGTTGCTGGTATGAGTTTGGTTATAATGGAAACCTTAAATGATTATGGTGCTGTTAAACATTTTGGTGTTCCTACTTTTACATCAGGAATATTTCGGACGTGGCTTGGCATGGGTGACTTAACCGGAGCTCTTAGGCTATCAGGTATATTGATGCTTCTCATCTTTTCCTTATTAATATTTGAAAAAAAGTTACGTTCACGTTCAAAGTATCATGAGATATTAAATTCAAAACCATCTTCTGAAAAAAAGCTGCTTAACAAAAATAAATCTATTATTGCTATTTGTTGTTGCTCAATACCATTAGTTCTAGGGTTTTTTATTCCAGTATCTCGAATGATATCATGGGCTTGGATAAGTAGGAATAGTGCAAGCGACCTTGATGGTATTGAATTGATAGGAAATTCTTTAGGTCTTGCTACAATTACAAGTTTAACAATTGTGGCGATAGCTACTTTCCTTGTCTTTTCTGCCCGTTACTATAAAAGTGCCATAACATACTTTTCAAACCGTCTTGCCATACTTGGTTATTCTATACCTGGAGCTGTTATTGCTATAGGAATTTTGCTTTTTGTTGCTCAGGTTAATCATTTAACAAATTATGTACTAACTGGGAGTTTATATTTACTGATTTTTGCATATATTGTTCGTTACTTAGCAGTCGCTTGGCAGCCGATTAATGCTGGTATTGAAAGTAATTGTGATTCCCTAAATCATGCATCGCAGACTCTTGGTTCATCGGCATACACGTCTCTTACAAGAGTTAATTTACCTTTAATTAAAGATACAATTATAACAGCAGGATTACTTGTTTTTATTGATACAGTAAAAGAGCTTCCTCTTACTTTAATTTTACGACCCTTTAACTTTGAAACTCTCTCTACTGCAACTTTTGACTTATCTAGTCAGGCTCAGATCGCTGAATCGTCAATCCCTGCTTTGTATATGATCATGATAGTTTTAGCGCCCCTTATTTTTTTAAATTACCGTTTGGAGAATATTGAATGAACAAATTGCTTACACTTTCAAATATATCTAAATCTTTTGATAGAGATAGGGTGCATGCATTAAAAAAAATAAGTTTTGAATGCGATAAAGGCGATGTGATTTCAATTGTAGGAAGTAGCGGTAGTGGAAAATCTACACTCTTGAGAATTATTGCTGGTTTAGAAATCCCAGATAAAGGTGAAATAACACTCGACGGAAATCTAATTAATGATAATAATACTTTTACTTCCGCTGAAAAGCGTGATTGCTCTCTTGTTTTCCAAGACTTTGCACTTTTCCCAAATATGACAGTTATTGAGAATATTTGTTTCGGGAAAAAAGCTGCTAACAATGAAACTTTGATCGATGAATTAATGGAATTTACTGTAATTACTGATCTTGCAGATCGCTACCCTCATGAAATTTCTGGAGGTCAACAGCAAAGAGTTGCATTAGTAAGGGCACTGTCCAATAACCCTTCGTTGCTTTTACTAGATGAGCCACTTAGTCATCTAGATTTAGAGCTAAAAGATAATGTTAGAAATGAATTAATTAATCTAATTCAAAAAGTTGGCGCAACTGTCTTAATGGTCACGCACGATACAAAAGATGCAATGCTTATGGCAGATAAAATTATAGTATTAAATGATGGGCAAATTGATCAAATCAATTCACCACCAAAAATATTTAACTTCCCTGCAAATGCTTATGTTGCTCGACTATTTGGAAAAACTAATATATTACCTAGAGAGCATTTTCCTGATATTTCTCATCATTTTTTTGATTTAGACTTTGGAAAAGATGTTGTTTCCATTCGACCTCATGAATTAAAGATAGTGCATAAAAATGTCGATACGAAAATCCCCACAATAAAAGGTAAAGTTGTATCTGTACAATCTCTTGGATCATATTCTGAAGTATTATTAGTTAACGATGAAATAGAAGTCTCAGCTAATATTGAAAACGATCAAAAAATCGAAATTGGTAGTCAAATCATTCTTACTATTGATAAAAAATAATAAAAAAGTATTGCATTGATATTTGAATGTTTTTAATATTGTTAATGAGACTTAGTCTCATTATCTTATTTTCGAAGCGTGTAATACCCTCCAAAAGCCTTTGATTTTTTTATCAAAGGCTTTTAAAGGGTTAAATAAATAAAATATAGAAACTTATTATTTATGAAAAAATTTTTATTTTTGATGCTTTCATTTCTAGTTGCATCAATTTTAATTGCTTGTGAAGATGATCCGATTTTAGAGCCTCAGGATGAAACAGAAGATGGTGGGAGTTATGCAAAACTTTCATTACCTGTAAGTGATCATCATGGTGATAAGAAACGTAATTCAAAAATATATTAATTATTTTTTATGGGGCCAGTAAAATTCATTTTAAGCTTTTGTATTAGTTTTACAATCCTTATTGGATCAACAATTGAAATCTCTGTTTCTGGTACTGTTATAAGAGAAAATAATAATGCTCCACTCGAGGGCGCAAATGTAGTTTTTGTTTCAGAAGGTGGTGAAGAGTTTGGTGCATCAACAGATGTTTCTGGAAAATTTAATTTAAATAATTTACCTAGTGGTAAATACAACGTTACCATAAGTTTTATTGGTTTTCAGGATTATAAAGAAAATATTATTCTTGATGATAATAAGACTTATACTATTAACGCTTCATTAAATATTCAGCCAATCATTATGGCAAAATTGGAAATTATAAGTGATTCTAATTTACCATACGATGAGTTGCCAGGTACATCAACAGTATTAGATATAAAAACTATTAGAACAATTGANCCTGTNGGTACNCAGGANATGCTTGANCTTATCCCTGGAATTAATGGATATGCAGATGACGGNTTTAGTAATTCAAGATTAAGTATNGGAATTAGAGGTTTAAACCCAAGAAGAAGCTCTAGAGTATTAATTTTAGAGGATGGAATTCCAATTCAGCCAGCTCTATATGTATATCCCAATATGTACTATAACCCTCCTTCAGAACGTATAGATCGTGTTGAAGTTATTAAAGGAAGTGGTGCAATAAAATTTGGCCCACAAACAATGGGTGGTGTTATTAATTATTACACCCGAAGACCAAGAAATGATTTTGGAGGTAGACTGAATTTAAAGGCTGGTGAAAATGGATATAGCAGTATTTTTGCTGAATTTGGAGGATGGAGAAATAAAAAGTTTAAACCTGAAGTTCAGGTCCTTTTTAAGCGGGGGGACGGGTTTCGGGAAAACAACAATTTTCAACAGNTAAATGGAACTTTTAAACTAAATTATTTAAAATCAGCAGATGAAAATATTTTTTTAAAGGCTAATTTTAATTTTGAAGATTCAAATGCAACATATACAGGTCTGACAAAATTTTCATTTGATAAAGATCCAAAATTCAATCCCAAAAAAGATGATAATTTTAAATTATTTCGAACTGCAGTAGATTTAATTAATACAAAAAGGATCAACTCAAGATTCTCAAAATCNACTACAGCTTTTGTTAGTTATTTTGATAGAAGATGGTGGAGGGAAAATGACATCTTCATCTCAGCCTCAGATTTAAATTCTTCTAATCCAACTATTCAACCCTACTATAATACAGGTAATCTAATTAGGACTGGAAATGGTAAGGATAATTTTGGAATTTTAAGAACATTTTATGTTTTTGGTTTACAACAAGCATATACTTTAGATAGGTCTATATTTGGTTACCAATCAAGATTAGAGTTTGGTGGAAGAGTATATTGGGAACGTTTTATTGATGATAAGCAATCNGGAAGTAATACAGATAGTCGATCAGGGATTTATTATATACCCGCAGCTACTGATAAGGATAAAGATGTCATAGTAGGACAAAGTCATCATTATGAAACAACTGCTTTTTCTGGATTTATATCAGAATCAGTAGATGTAAATGGTTTTCAAGTTAGGCCCGGGTTGAGATTTGAAATTTTTGAGCAGGAAAGAGTGGATCGACTAAATGGGTCATTATATCAAGATAAAACACTTTATGTCCTTTTACCAGGCATAGGATTTTCAAAGAATATTTTTGGTTTACAAATGTTTGGTGGAATNCATCGTGGATTTACTCCTCCATCTAGTGGCGCACTGAAAATTCTAAGTTTTGGTTCTAATTCAAAAAACTCTGGACTTGATCTAGAAGCTGAAAAAAGTTGGAATAAAGAATTGGGTTTACGTGGTGACATATCAATTATAAATTTTGAAGCTTCAGCTTTTCATATCGGAATAGAGAATTTAGTTGCAGCTGGAAGAGGAACAGCTTTCAAAAATCTTGGAAAAGTTAATTCAGTTGGGCTAGAACTAAATGCTTTACTTAGCTTATCAAAATCATTAAAGATTCTTCCTGATTTTCATTTATCCTATACTTATTTGAAAACTGCAGTTGTTGATGGGAGAATTATTTCCAATGTATCTGGAAAAGTTGGTTCTGAGGTGAGTATAAAAGATAAAGAATTACCTTATGCACCAAGGCATACTCTCACTACAGGAATCTCTGGAAATTATTTTAACAGTTTTTCATTTAGACTTGATTTCAGATATGTAAGTAAGGTGTATACTGATTTTGAAAATATTGAGGTTGAAGATAATCTAGGTATTTCAGGCCCAATAAGTGCCTATACATTTATTAATTTAAGTGCTGATTACCAAATCAATTCAAACTATCGAATTTACTTTTCTGGAAAAAATATTACCGATCAAGTATATATTGGTTCTCGCTTGCATTCTAACCCAGGTCAACCCCAGGCTCATTTAAGTTCTGGGATTTTACCTGGACCTAGAAGACAAATTAATATCGGATTTGAGTATTTATTTTAAAAAATTTTTTAGCACTAATGAGATTTAGACACAATAACAATAATAAGANGGGGTGAAAATGCCTTTAAATAAAAAAAGAGTACTATCTTTAATTATGATTTCAATGTTTATCTACACTGGATGTGAAGATGATCACGATCATGATGATGACGACAAGGTAGTAAAGATTACAGAGCCAGCAACATACACGTTTAATAGCCGTTTTGCTGATGGAGTAAGTAGTGTTTCTTATAGTGGACAAGTTGTAAGAAACCTATTAATCAATGATATCAAGACCCAAATGGGAACTGATGCGGGTACAAAAAATCCTGCTACTTTAGTTAGTATGATGGCAAATGATAATGCTGATAGAGCTATTTTATCTGCTAGTGGAATGACGACAGTGCAAACTAAATACCATGATATCTCGACAAGTCATTTAAATGATAGATTAACTGCTGTTGCTAGTTACACTATTCCTGGGTACGATGCAAATGCTGGAGCACTTGTCAATGGATGGGTTCAAGAAACTGTGGCAAATGGAAAAACAAGGGCTACCGGAATTCGACTTGATCAAATGACTCAAAAAACACTTTGGGGTGCTATCTCATATTGGCAAGCTACTTCAAAGTATATGTCAAAAATACCAGGTGATGACAATACTGTGGCTGTTGAAGGTAAATCATATACGGCTATGGAACATCATTGGGATGAATCATTTGGTTACTTTGGAGCAGCATTAGATTATAATACTGGATACACTGATGATAATGATAGAAAATCAAGTCCTTATTTTGATTCGAATAGTGATGGTAAGATAGACTTCAAAACAGAATATAATGTTGGATGGGCTGTTACTGCAGCAAAAAGAGATCTTTGTACTGGATGTGATGCTGGTTTAGACTTTACAAAAACTATTTTTGATGCATATATCAAAGGTCGCACTATGATTGTTAACCAAGAACCTTTAGCGCAAATATTAGAGCAAAGAGATCTTATAATGGCGACATGGGAGAAAGTAGTTGCTGCTGTTACAATCCATTATATCAATGATGTCATTGATGATATTGATGCTATAATTGCTGCTGGAGATGCGACTGTAACACCGGCATCCTCTGCAACAGCTGACTATGAAAATCATTGGGGTGAAATGAGAGGGTATGCAAACGGATTACTCTACAATGATTTCAAAAAGATAGCTACAGATAATCTCAATCGTCTTTATGTTGTGATGGGTACAGTGCCTGTATATCCAACAGGTGGTAGCTTCGCTGCTATGCAGACTTATCAAGGACAATTAAAAGGAGAAGCGAAAGCTATTCTAAAAGCATCTTATGGTTTTTCAGATGCAAATATGGATAGCTGGTAGAATCTTTTTCATATTAACTATTAAAAGCAGGGGGTCGTTTAGATTCCCTGCTTTTTTTTATATATTATTTCCAATAATATCTTTCATATGCTAAGTAAAAATCACTTATATCTTTTTATCATCTTTATGTTATGTATTCTATCAAGAGTGTTTACCAGTATTTATTATATTGAGGACACAGATAGTTTGCGATTTGCATTAAGTCTAATTGATTATGATCTGGTCAAATTGCAACCTCATTTTCCTGGGTATCCATTTTTTTGTTTTATTGCAAAAACTTTATATTTAATCACAAATAGCATGGGTGTTACTTTCTCATTGATTGGTGGTACATCAGTTTTTTTAATAATCTATTATGTATTAAAATTTGATCGCAATGAGATTAATTCTCTATTGGGTGTATTTTTAGCATTTATCATTTTTTACAATCCACTAATATGGTTAATGAGCAATAGGTATATGCCTGATATTCTAGGACTAGCAATAGTTACTATTATTCTATACCAGTTGATCAGATGTTCTGATAATAATCTTTCTTTACATAGTGGTTATTTTCTTTCAGGTTTATTAGCTGGAACACGATTATCATATTTGCCAATAATCATCATTCCTTTTATTAATCAATTAATCAATAATCCAAATCGTATTAAGCTTATTTCATCATTTATATTAGGTATTTTGATTTGGCTAATTCCTTTAATTTGGATCACNGGATTNGATAATCTTTGGATTATAGCAACAAAGCAAACATATGGACATTTTATGGATTTTGGTGGATCTATAATTACTGAGAATAGTTTAATAAATAGATTTTCTAATCTTGTTGAATCAATTTGGGCTGATGGTTTAGGAGGATATTGGATTGGTAGATCATTAGATACAGCCATATTTTCATTTTTTCTGGCATTTATATTTATTCGAGGCTTAATAACAATCTATAAAAATTGGAAATTTGAAAAATACTTTAAGATATTATTAGGGAGTTTGGTGCTTTATTTAGTTTGGATATTCTTATTTCAAAATGTGATTTATAAAGCGAGACATATTTTACCTGTTTTAATAATTCTATTCATAATTATTTCATCAGGTTTTCATTATATATTAGAAAAAAGATCGACCATATTAAATGTCACATCATTATTGTTTTGTTCTATATTAATTAAAATAACTACAACTCTAGTATTAGATCATAAAAATCCAACAGCTATTTCTCAGTTAAAAGATGATCTAATAGAAAATAATATTTCTAAAGTTATAAGTACGCCATTAATAAACTATTATTTAAAGTCAAATAATGTTAAAGCTACATTTATAAATATTGATAAAAGCCAACTATACACCTCTCAGATTAATAAAAAAAATGATGGTAAAATTTTGATGATTGGAGATTTTAAATCGCTATTCGATAATGATTTTATAATTAAGCCAAATAAAAGTTTTTTTCACAATCCCTATATTAACCGTATGTGGTCAGAGATTGATACGTACTTTTTAATTCAAAACCCTAATTCAAAATAATATGAAAGAACTCCATATTATTGGTGGTGGACCAGCTGGATTAGCGATTGGCTATCATGCAAAAAAAAATAAAATCCCAATCAAAATTTATGAGGGATCAGATTTTGTAGGTGGTAACTGCAGAACTATAGAGTTCGGGGATTTTAAATATGATACGGGTGCACACAGGTTCCACAATAAAGATGAAGAAACAACTTCTATTATAAAATCATTATTAAAAGATGAATTATTAAACATAAATGTTCCGAGTAAAATTTTTTCTGATGGTAAAATGATTAATTTCCCATTAGAGTTTACAAATCTTAATCGAAGCTTAGATAAAACAGTTATATTGAAAATAATTTTTGAAAATATTTTTAAAACTTTTTCATTTAATAAGCTCCCAAACAATTTCCGTGATTTAGCTTATAAAAATTATGGCAAAACACTTTCTGAATTATTTTTGATTAATTATAGTGAAAAACTTTGGGGAAGAAAAGCTGATTCACTTAAAGATGGTATCTCTGGTAATCGCTTAAAACATTTAAATATTATTTCAATGCTTAAGAACATGATTGGTTTACAAAAAAAAGATGCTGAACACCTTGATGGATCTTTTTATTATCCTAAAAATGGTTATGGGACTATTTTTGAAGCTATAAAAGAATATATTGGAAGTGAGAGTTTTCAGTTTAGTTCAAAAGTTAGTGAAATTCACCATAAAGAAAATTTGATTACTGGAATATTAGTAAATGATAAATTAATTCAAACTGAAAATCTAGTAAGTACCTTGCCATTGAATGTATTAATAAATATTTTAAGACCTCACCCACCAAAAGAAATTCTTGAGCAAATTAATAACATAGAATTTAGATTTCTTCGTTTAGGCGTTATTTGCCTAGATATAAAATCATTCAGTGAAAATGCTTCTATATATTTTCCAGAAAAGGATATCCCTTTCACTCGNATATATGAACCAAAAAATAGAAGCAAAGCAATGGCGCCTAAAGATAAAACATGTATAGTTGTTGAGGTTCCATGCGAAAAAGACGATTTACTTTACAATTGTGATGATGATCAATTTCTTGAAATAATAATAGTATCACTTCTAAAAAATAATTTGATTGATAAAAAAAATATCATTGATTCAATATCTTTAAAAGTTCCTTATGCTTATCCAATATTAAATCAGAGCTCAATACCTAATCTTGAAAAAATTACTTCCTTTGTTAAAACGTATACAAACCTGTGCAATATAGGTCGGAGTGCTCAATTCCAATATTTGCATACGCATGATTTATTTTTGCAAGCAAAACAAAAAATTTCACAGTTTATATAATTAATACTATTGCAAATTAAAACTTGTTATTTTAATATTCGAACCCAAATTCGAAAATTAAAACTAATATTTATATGATTTCAGATAGGCAAGCAAAAGAACGAGAGATTCGTAAGGAACAAATTCTAGAAAGTGCTCTAAAAGCTTTTAAAACCAGCGGGTTAGAGGGCACAACTATGGATGAAATAGCGAAGCATGCAGATTTTGGTAAAGCAACTCTTTATTATTATTTTAGTTCAAAAGAAGAAATATTTATTGAATTGTTGAATCGTGGATGGAAAACAATATGGGAATCTATAGAACCGGTTATTCATGACAATGATAAACCAAAAGATGCTTTTATTAATGCCTTAAATATTATTGGTGGATTGGTTAGAAATGACCAACCATTGTTTGAGTTTTTATTTACAGCTCCTCAGAAATCGCCTACCGATTTAAGTGAAGGGAAACCAGTTTGGAAAAGTTATCAAACTAAAATGTATGGAGTTTTTCAAGGCTTAATTGAAGAAGGCATGGCTAAAAATGAATTTCCTAAAATGCGAACAGATTTATTAATGAGAGCAATAGGAGGTTTATTCCACGGGTTATTTTTTCTAGGCGATGAAAAAAAACCTATGTCTCGTGAAACTATGGAAGAGTTNATAACAACTTTTATAGGTAATTACGGTACATCTTAATGAAAATTATTCGAGCGGGGGATTCCATTTTTATAAAAATTTCTTTTTTTCTTTTTTTCTTTTTATTGCCATTATTTGCTAATAATGCAAATAAACAAATTGAAGGAATTGTAATTGATGCTGAGACAGGCAATAGACTNGCTCAAGCCAATATAATAATTAGCGGAACTGATNTTGGTACAATTACAAACAATGATGGTGAGTTTATCATTNAATATTCATCTGATTATCCTGTGAGATTGAAAATTTCNCATATCGGTTATATTACATATGTTGAACAGATCACTCAACAGATGACAAATAGTATTGAGATTAAATTATACCCTCAAACTATCCAAATGGACGAGTTAGTTGTCACGGGTACAAGATCGAAGAAATTTCGTAGTGAAGCACCTATTGCAACAGAGGTAATTAGTCAAAAAGAAATTCAAAATTCAGGGGCACGGAATGTAGCAGAACTTCTGTCGCAGAGGGCAGGTGTAAGCTTACAAACTTCTGTCGCAGGAGGATCTATTTTAAATGTACTTGGTATGGATTCAAGATATGTTTTAATACTTATTGATGGGCAGCCTNTAACTGGAAAGTTCAATGATAGAGTTTCACTCGATCAAATTTTAACTGCTCAATTAGCAAAAGTAGAAATTGTGAAGGGCCCTAGCTCATCTCTTTATGGAAGTGAGGCGATGGGTGGAGTAATAAATATCATTACAGATAATAATAAAGNTTACCGTGAGGTCAATATCTCAGGACGCTATGGTAATACACAAAATAATTTTGAAGGCAATGGATTAAAGAATGGTTCAAACAATATTGGATTAAATATTATACAACCTTTAAATGATTTATTGTTTGATTTTAGCATTAATATTGAAGAAATACAGAAAGATAAGGCAGTTCTTCAGATTGATATTGATAAAGTTCGTAAAACAGTATTTGGCAGTAAAATTAATTGGAAATTAAATGATAATAATAAAGTNAGTTTTCGATCAAATTCTTATAGTCAAATTGATAATGGTGCATCACAATTGATGAATACNAATACAGATATTGATCGCAATAATTTTTCTTTTTCACATCAAACTAATTATCAAAAAAGTTGGAATNTAAATCAAACTTTAATTAATAATAATTATTCACGTAATTATGTTCAAAAAAGGCCNTGGGGAAAATTAGAAAAGGATGATTTAACTAATGAAAAACANCTTGAGTATGAAATATTATTAAATAAACAAACTGAGTCATCTGAAGTAAATGCTGGTTTTGAAATATATCGTGCAAATTATTCCAGTGATAGGATTAATTCTGGAGAACAAGAAATAACCAGTAAAAGTATTTTTGGTCAATATGATTTAAGAATTAATAACCAATTAAATTTAATAGTTGGTTCACGATTTGATAACTATAGTAAAGATTATAAAGTTCTTAGTCCGCGTGTTGGATTAATGTATAAAATAAATGATAAATGGAAAGTTAGGACTTCATGGGGAAAGGGGTTTAGGGCACCATCATTTATAGAACGTTTTATTGATTGGAATAACGTTCAATTTAATTATTTAATTGAAGGTAACCCTGACCTAAAGCCTGAGCAATCTAATGGGGTTACGGTTGGATTAGATTATTTTAATTCATCTAATTCTGAATTAAGTTTGAATTATTTCTACACCTTTTTTGAAAATCGTATTCAAGATACAATAAAAAAACCTGGTGTTATAAGTTATGAAAACAGTTCTAATGCCAAATTCTCAGGGTTAGAATTGACTTATCGATTTAAAACTTCAGATAATCTAGAATCAAAATGGGTTATGAATTTGCTTAACAATCGCGATGAAGATGATAATCCTATTCCTAATACTATTCCATTCTCTATAAGTAACTTCACTAATTTTGGATTATTTAATAATTTTTTACAAAATTCTATAAATCTAAAATGGGTAGCACCCTATAAGCCTCAAGAGTTTGACACTCAAAAAGGTATATATGTTTTAGCTCAAGAAAAAAATAAAGGATATACCTTAATCAATTTTCGTTCAACAATTAAAATATACAATTCATTAAAAGTAAGCCTTGTCCTTGAGAATGTGGGTAATTACACAAATGAAAACATTGGTCCATTTATTGGTAGAGCTGCTTACTTAGAACTTTCAAATACTATAATAAAAGGGGAATAGACATGAATCGATTAATTAAGATAAATACAATGATAATATTTTTATTTATCATTGGATGTGAAGATAAAGCTGATGACAGCTCTTCCATTGTTATTAGAGAAATCACAACTGACAACGTTAGTGCTGGTCCCTATTATTTTAATCTTGTTACAGGTGAAAAAGATAGTACAACATGGCACTTGTTATATCAAAATAAGAAAGTGCCATTTGGTCCTTCAGTATATGACATGCCTAATTTTTCTTTAGATAACGGAGTGATGATGGCTGTTGACAATTCAATGAAGAAATTCGAAGAAATTGAAGAGGCACCATCGCCATCTGCTTTTGCTCCTGAAGGAGGAAGATTGCAATATGCAGGTAGTAATGCTGCATTGCTTTATGATATGCAATCTCATAAAGTATCTACTTCAACTGAAAATTATTACGTTTATGATACGGTAACGCATAAAGTGTTTAAAATTTATTTCGTTGAATATAGTAGTGGTGTAGTATTGTTTCGATACGCTGAACTTCCAAATAAATAAATAATTAAATTTTAGAAGCATTTATTTTGTGTGACTAAAATAAAGTTGTAATTTCGGAGAGGTGTAGGAGCAAAAGAATTCTGGTTTTCTAAACCTCCTCATAACCTCCTTCTAGGGATCAGGGTTTTCTTACACCTGTTTTTTATAAAAGAGGGCTGTTTATTCAGCCCTCTTTTTTTATTAATTATATATTATTAACTATTTTTTGAGGATACCTAACTGTCGGTACTTTTGTTGATATTTATTATAGAGTGATTTATGTTTATCACCCATATCAATTTTTCTACCTTGTATATAGGCTTGCAATACATTAGTTCTAATTTCTAAAGGATCACCATTAGAGATAAACAGCGTTGCGTCCTTACCGGCTTCTAATGAACCCACTTGAGATTCTATGCCTAATATTTCTGCAGCAGAAAGAGTAATTGATCTTAAAGCAACATCTTTGGGTAATCCATAAGCTGCTGCCATTGCAGCTTGATTTGGTAAATTACGTACGCGGTATGCATCAGATCGCGAGCTTGAAATACAAAATTTTACTCCTGCCTGATACAGCATTAATGGACTTTTGTATGCTTGGTCATAATCTTCGAAGCGACGCGAGGGTAGCGCAGTAACAACTTCGTATATTACAGGAATCTTATTTTCTTGTAATATTTCTGTATTTCGCCACGCATCTTTTCCACCTACAATAATAATTTTCAATTCATGACGATTTGACCAGTTTACAGCAGCCTCAATTTGGCGCACTTCATTTGCATGAATAAAAATGGGGAGTTTCCCTTCAACATATGGTATCATACTCTCCCACCTCAAATCTTTATCATGGTAATCCTTAGCTGTACGTGTTTTTGTTTGGCGAAGCTTTGCGTAAGCACGCCCGTCTTTTATCATGTCATCTAGCTCTTTAAGCGCTTTATTCCTTCTTTCAATCTGGCGGGCTGGTGACATTCTCATCCATCTTCCACCTCCTGATCTAACTCCCATTTGCGGCCAATTAATATGTAGACCAGTTGGGTGAGAAAAAGTTGCGTCTTCCCATGTCCAACCATCCATCATCATAATAGTAGATTGTCCTGAGACAACTCCTGAGCTAGGTGTTACATTAGCAATTAGAACTCCATTTGATCGAGTAGTAGGAATGATATGTGAATCCGGATTATATGATACATTCGCTCTCACATTTGGATTGAAATCACCTCTTTCAGAATGATCATTAGTGACATCTACGGCATTGATTTCTACTAACCCAATTCTTGAAACAGCAGATATAAAACCTGGATAAACATGCTTACCATCTAGATTAATGACTTCAGCATTATTTGGTGGAGATATATAGTCACTGATTCGAATAATTTTTCCTTTATCAAAAAGGATTGATCCTTTGATTACACCATTTGAGATAGTATGTATCATACCATTCTCTAGCAGTATAGGATTTTTTTGAGGAGGAGCAGGAATTTGGTCATTTGCATTTATAGTAAATGAAAAAAGTATGATTATTAAAATATTTCTCATTGTTCTTCTCCTTCCATAATATAGGCATCAAAGGCATCACAAGAATGGAATCTATTTCCACGCCTTCCTTCAGGCCTCATCATAGCACCTCCGCTACTAGGGCTATTTAATATTTTTTGNACTAGATCGTTTCGGACTTTCGAATCTCTCATACGTAGATTTTGATCTTGGTCTAATGAAAAATATTTTTTGCCGTCTAACCAGGTTTCTTCACAAATTGAATAAGTTGATAAAGGGTGGCCAGACCAAACAACAAAGTCTGCATCTTTTCCTACTTCTAATGATCCCACACGATCATCTATCTTTAGCTGCCTTGCAGGATTAATTGTAACAAATTTTAAAGCTTCAGCCTCATCAAGTCCTCCATATTTTACTGCTTTAGCTGCTTCAAGATTCATACGTCTAGCCAATTCATCACTATCAGAGTTAAAGGAAACTTCAACGCCAGCATTTGCCATTAGTGTACCATTAAATGGAATTGCGTCAACAACCTCATATTTATAAGCCCACCAATCTGAAAATGTTGAAGCACCTGCACCATGTTCTGCTAATCGTTCAGCAACCTTATAGCCTTCTAATACATGTTGAAATGTGGCAATTGTAAAACCAAAATCTTCAGCAATTCGCGTAAGCATAAGAATCTCATCTTGACGGTATGAATGAGAATGAACTAAACGCTTTCCTTCCATGATCTCAACCATTGCATCTAATTCTAGATCTTTTCGTGGTGGGACTGATGATCTTTGGAGTTGGACATCCTTATTATAAATATCCCATGCCTTTTTATAATCGCTTGCTGCAGTAAATGCATCGCGGATAACCTGTTCAACGCCCATTCGTGTTTCAGGATATCGACCATAGGAACGTCGTCTCTTAACATTTTCACCTAAGGCAAATTTGATACCTTGAGGAGCTGCTTTAAATATGAGATCATCTGAAAAGCTACCCCAACGTAATTTCATTACTACATTTTGTCCGCCAATTGGATTTGCTGATCCATGCAATAAGTTTATTGTAGTTAGTCCTCCAGCAAGAGCTCTATACATAGCGACATCATTTGGATCAATAACATCACGCATTCTTACTTCTGCCGTTACATTTTGAAAACCCTCATTGATTGATTCGCCAGCCATATGACTATGAGCGTCTATCAATCCTGGAGTCACATGTTTACCTTTTCCATCTATCATTAAAAAATTTCCGCGAGGCATCGAAATATTTTTCGCAATTTGTTTCACCTTGCCATCCTGAAATAATATATCATATTCTTTTAGAACACCCCTAGGACCTGATGTCCAAATTGTTGCGTCATTAACTAAGATAGTTTTTGGATTAGGAAGTGGTGAATCTAGTCCGTAAGCACCTTCAGGATATACGAGATCAAGTTTGCTTGGAGCTTCTTTTTTTTGTCTATCTTTTCTTTTCTTAGCTACTGAATCAAAAGTAGCAGACCAACTACCTTTATTCCCATCAGCATATACAACATGTCCTCTAGCTTCTTTATCTGTAATGCTTCCATTAAAACGGGTAACACCACTTTGAAGAATTGTATCTGATTTCACCGAAAAGGTAATTCGATCTTGTGCAACATTTAATTTGGCAAGTTTAATTGAGGTTTCACCTGATTTTAATTCACCTTTGCCATCCTTAATAGATAATGTCCAATTATTATCACCTTCTTTAAGCATCCAGTCCCCATCAACACTTACAATTGGATCAGGTGATAGCTCATGTTCATACCCATCTATCCAAACTGCATTAACTTTAGATGTTTCGTCAAAGTAATCCCCATTTGTTATAACTAAATTCGCAATAAANCCTGGAGCAACCTTACCTAAGCGTTTTGTTTGCCCAAATTCTTTTGCAGGGTTAGTTGTAAGGGCCGCTAATGCATCTTTTCCAGATAATCCACGCCTTATAGCCCTGGATAGATTTTTTCTAAAATCACTTTTGGATTTTAATCCATCACTTGTTAGTGCGACTTTCATTTTTGCTTTTGTTAACTTTGCTAAGTTGTCCGGCGCCATATCCCAATGTTTTAATTGTTCAGTAGAATACTGTAGAGCATTATGAGGGTCATCAACATTTGGTTTTGCTGGAAAATTAATAGGAATGATCATGAAAGAAGCTGGCATCTCTTTAATTCTGCGATATTCATAGCCATTCCCCTTGACCCACAGTTTTAAATTAAATTCGTTAGCAATATTCGCTGATCGATCAATATATAATTCATTACTTGTTCTAAATACAAACGGCTGTTTTTGATTCAATGCATTTGCAATTGAGGATAAAGAATGATCCATTTGAATTGGTTCATTATCATCTGGGTATTTTGTTAAAATCTTCTGTGATTTATCATACCATTCAGCATCAATCAAGCCTTGCCTCATAAAAGCAATAATACCNAATAAAGATGTTGGGTATGCTGGAGACTGCCAACCTCCCGATACATATTCAAGAACTTGAGCAACATTATTCGAAAGAATTGTTGGTGTTTTACCTAATTGAACTAATCCTGAAGTTCCTTGAAAAATGCCTCCTTTTGGAGCAATGTGAGCTGTTGTAAATCCAAGCTTCCTAAGATCAGATAATGATTTTTCTTTTGGATGAAATAGATCAGTTGCATTTAAATAGGCACGCATATTTGGATTCCAATGCGCCTGAAGTGATGTATCTTTTTTTACCGTATTAACATCCAACCAGCTTTCAATAAATCCAGCATAAATATGTTTACCATCCANGTCTACAATCGATGCCTGATTTGGAACTCGCACATTTTTGCCCACTGATCTTATAATTCCATCACGGATAACTACAGTTCCATCATATACTGTTTTACCTGGTTCAGTATGTATAGTTGCATTTGTTAGCGCCCATGTTCTTGGGGGATTCCTGTGTAATTCTTTTGCTGGTCCAACCTGACTATTTAAGATTGGGATAATAGCAAGGAATAGAATCAATTTCATTTTCATAGCTTTACCTCAAAAATTTGGACCACGCAAATGCGTTGCCCTGATTTTTTTTGTTAAATATTTGTAAGCCTCATCTACTGTATTACAGATCTTGAATAAGTCTAGATCTGCTCGAGAAATAACACCTCTATCTAAAAGAAAATCCCAGTTTACTACATTATCCCAATAATTGTTATCAAATAGTACGATAGGGATTTTCTTCCTAAGCTTTTTGGTTTGAATTAGAGTCAATGCTTCCATTAACTCATCCAGTGTACCAAATCCACCTGGCCATACTACTATCGCTTTTGCCAGGTATAAGAACCAAAACTTACGCATAAAAAAGTAATGAAAGTTAATTTCAAGATCATCCGTGATCCATTGATTTCCCACTTTCTCAAATGGAAGTGATATTGATAGTCCTACCGCAAGACCTTTTGCTTCAGTTGCACCCTTATTTGCAGCTTCCATTATTCCACCACCACCACCTGAGGCAATAATAAAACGTTTTTTCTTATATTTTAATTTTTTACTCCATTTTGTCATCTTGTAAGACAGTTCTCTAGCACATTCAAAATAATGACTCATTTCAAGATCCTTCATCAATAGATCTTTTTTCTTTTTTGAGATATTTTTCGGGGCCGAAGATAAAGCAGATTTAGCTTCTTCATTTGATTTCAACCTCGCGGAACCAAAAAATACAATCGTATCTTGAATATTATTTCTTTTGAATCGTTGAAATGGTCCAAAATATTCTGAAAGAAGTCTTATTGGTCTTCCATCAGGGCTTCCTAAAAAGTCACGGTTATAATAAAACCGATCTTTGTTTTCTTTACTCATTGGTAACACTCCTAGTGTTTATTCTTTTTTTCTTTCTAATTATATAAGGAAGTTAGGAAAACAGAAAATAAAAGGGGTCTTACAAAATGTTATTTTTGAAGAAAGCTAATTCTTCTTTAGTTTTTCATGATTTTAATTAATAAAGGATTTAATAATGGGTCAAATATCAACAGTTGAATATCTAGGTGATTTAAGAACCAAAGCTGTTCATTTAGAATCAGGCAGCGAAATATTCACAGATGCTCCAAAAGACAATAAGGGTAAAGGGGAATTATTTGCGCCAACAGATTTAGTCGCAACTGCTTTGGCAAGTTGTATGATTACGATTATGGGGATTATGGCTCGACGACATGGGTTTGATATTGATAATACTAAAGCTGAGATTGAAAAAGAAATGGATAATAATCCCCGAAGGATATCTGCGATTCGAATTCATATCCATTTCCCAAATAACTATTCTGATAAAGAGAAAAAACTTTTAGAAAAAACTGCTCATACCTGTCCAGTTGGCAAGAGCCTTAATGATCAACTAGAAGAAGAAATCTCGTTTCACTATCCTAATTAAGTAATATTCATTATTGAATTCGTTTTTCGGCCATACTAAGTTTGATTCACACATATGACCTCGGAATTCAAGCTAGCACCTTCAATTTTATCTGCTGATTTCTCAGATTTAAAATTAGCATTATCTCAATGCGAAGATGGTGGTGCCCACTGGATTCATGTGGATGTAATGGACAATCAATTTGTACCGAATCTTACTATCGGTCCTCCTGTTGTAAAATCTCTCCGACCCAAAACAAATAAATTCCTTGATGTTCATATGATGGTGATCGATCCAGAAAATTTAGTTGAGCCATTTGCAAAAGCAGGTGCAGATCAAATCACATTTCATATTGAAGCAACTGATAACCCTCAAAGTGTAATCGATTTAATCAAGTCAACTGGATCAAGAGTAGGAATTTCAATTAAACCCTCTACTCCATTATCTGAAATAGAGCCATTTTATGACCAGATTGATTTAGTCTTAGTGATGAGTGTAGAGCCTGGATTTGGAGGACAAGGTTATATAGAAGAGTCTACTGATCGTATCAAAAACATAAAACAAAAATTAACTGAAGAATGTCTCCAGGATAGAGTTTTAATTGAAGTAGATGGGGGAATAAAGTTACACAATGCAAAGGAAGTAATTGATGCTGGAGCAGATGTTCTCGTTGCAGGTTCAGCTGTTTTCAATACTGATGACCCAGTTCAAACAATTAAAGATTTTTATTCTTTATAAGAATTAGCTTGTTATGAGAACATACCTAGATATTGATACATTTTCAGAGTGGACTTCAGAAGAACAATATCAGTTTTCATTGGCAGTTACAAAGGGTTTAATTATGGATATGGTAAGAAAAGCTAATTCTGGCCATAGTGGTGGTCCGATGTCATCTGCAGATTTTACCGAAATTCTATTTACAAAATATTTAAACTTTGATCCCAATAATCCCGAATGGTTTAATAGAGATCGATTTGTTCTTTCAGCGGGCCATGAATCTGCATTGATTTATGCTATGCTTACTCAAATTGGGTGGTTAAATAAGGAAGATATTAAAAACTTCCGTCAATATAATAGTCGTACACCAGGACATCCTGAAGTTGAAATTCCTGGAGTTGAAGCAACCACAGGTCCATTGGGTCAAGGATTTGGTATGGCCGTAGGTATGGCAACTGTAGAATCGATGCTCCGAGCTAGATTTAACGAATTAACTGATAATGCTGATGAGCTTGTTGGTCATTATACTTATGTAGTAGCAGGGGATGGAGATTTTCAAGAGCCAGTAGTTTTAGGAGCAGGTTCCATGGCTGGTCATTGGGGTCTTTCTAGACTAATCGTTTTTTATGATTCGAATAATGCTCAGATTTCAGGAAAAGTTGACCGATCTGATTCAACTAATTATGCTCAGGTCTTTGAAGGCTTTGGTTGGCATGTTCAAGAAATTGATGGTCATGATTATGATCAAATTTGCGAAGCAATTGAAAAGGCTCAAGTTGTCGATCGTCCAAGTCTTATTATTGGTACTACTACAATGGCTAAAGGTTCAGCAAACATGGAGGGCGACCATGAAACTCATGGAGCCCCATTACCTCAGGAAGAAATCAATGCAACAAAAGATCAGCTTGGGTTACCAGATGAACCTTTTTATTTACCGCTCGAAGTTATGAATTTTTTTCAATCGCGATTTTCTGCTTTGTCCGATTCTGTAGTTAAATGGAATGAAGATACTGCAGCTGCGTTAAGTAATGATGAATTCAAAAAACTTTGGGATGCGACTGTTTTAAATAAAATAGAAAATATTGAGTATCCAGAATTCGATGTTGATTCCGCACTGGCAACTCGTAAAGCATTTGGAGTGACATTGGATAAATTTGCCGAACAACTACCATCAATTATTGGTGGTTCTGCAGATTTGGAACCATCAAATTATACTGGAAACTTTGCAAAGACTTACGGTGATTTTTCAAGAGAAAATCGTTTAGGAAGAAATTTGGCTTTTGGTGTAAGAGAGTTTCCTATGGCAGCTGCAATGAATGGTATGGCACTCCATGGTGGAGCGATTCCTTTTGGCGGAACGTTTTTAGTTTTTGCTGACTATGAGCGTCCTGCTTTGAGATTAGGTGCAATCCAGAAATGCAGAGTTATCCATGAATTTACCCATGATTCTTTTTGGGTTGGTGAAGATGGGCCTACGCATCAACCAATTGAGCATGCAATGGCATTAAGAGCTATTCCAAATTTTAATGTATTTAGGCCTGCAGATGCAAAAGAGACTGTAGCTTGTTTTCAATTATCTATATCACAAAATGAATCTCCATGCGCACTTCTTCTATCAAGGCAAGGCGTTCCCGTTCTAAATGAAAATATGGATTTTATTTTTAATGGTGTATCTAAAGGTGCTTATGCTTTAGTTCAATGTGATGAGCCTGAGTTAGTATTTATTGGAACAGGGTCTGAAGTTAGCTTAGCAATTCAAGTTGCTAAAAAAATGAATGACAAAAAAATTCGTGTAGTAAGTATGCCTTGTAGAGAAATTTATGAAAAACAATCAGATGAATATAAAAACTCTATTATTCCCACTCGTGGTGCGATGAAAGTTTCCATGGAAGCTGGTATAACAATGGGATGGGAAAAGTATATTGGAGTGAATGGATTATCAATTGGAATTGATCATTATGGCGCATCAGCGCCAGGCAAAGATTTAGCTAACGAATTTGGGTTTACTGTTGATAAAGTAGAAAATAAGATTAGAGAACATCTAAGCAATTTATTATAATAAGTCTGATGAAAATTCATATTGCAACAGATCATGCAGGGTTAGAATTAAAGAATTCTATAAGAGATCATTTAAAAGCAAAAGGGTTTGATGTTACAGATCACGGTGCTCACGAATATGATGCTTTAGATGATTATCCAGATTTTATTTTTCCATGTGCTCATGCTGTTGCAGCAGATTCAGAAAGTCGAGGCATCATTTTAGGAGGTTCAGGGCAAGGTGAAGCGATGGCTGCAAATCGTGTAAAAGGTATTCGAGCAGCTGTTTTCTATAATGGTCCTGATGAAATTGTTAAGCTTTCGAGAGAGCATAATAATGCAAATATATTATCTCTTGGGGCTCGTTTTATGGGTGAGACTGAAATTTATGATATCATAGAAATGTGGCTGAACGAACCATTTGCTGGTGGACGTCACGAAAAACGAATTAAAAAGTTAGATCAGTAATCTAGCTCTTTAGGTTTTTGGAGCCAATCAAGAACCCCTTTTTCAAATTCAATATCTTTCCAATTATTAACATTGAAATCAATTTTGGCCATATTTGCAGTGGTAAACTCAATATGCCCTAGTCCGCATGCTTGTGAAATAAACATGGAAAAATTGGGTTCATGTCCGACAAAACAAATTGATTTGATTGTGTCGAGTTGTGCTTTTGCGATTGAAAGTAATACTGTTGGAGGGCCTCCATAGATTGCAGATTCAAGTATCATAGCTGATTTCCAATTTCCTTTTTCTATAGCTAATTCAACAGTAGTTCTTGCACGAATAGCTGTAGAAGATATAACCAAATCTGGGACTTGTTTTTTGTTTGCTAAGAATACTCCCATTTTTTTTGCTGCTTTTATACCGCGAGGTGCTAGTGGTCTGTTATGGTCTGAATCATAAAATGTATTCCATTCTGATTTACCATGACGAAAAAGTATAATTGATTTCATTTACTTAGTTTCCTCATTCCTCGATTATAGAATCAATAATTTTATTGTATTCCTTTTGAGTATTCATATTCAAAAATTCTTTTTTATAATTATCCATATCAATGTAGTTCGTTTCAACTGAACTAATTAGACCGTTTAGGCTTAATTCATTGCTTTCTATTTGATTTAGAATCTGCGATAAAATTCTTTTATGATAAAATGAACAAATAGGTTGTAAATAACCATCTACTCTTGGGATTATAGCATTCTTTGATTTATTTCCCAATTCCCAGATTTCTTTAATTATACTTGATTTCATTAATGGCAAATCAATGGAAATGACAAAGTTCCAATCTGATTTAGTTATTTTAAGTGCAGTAAAAATTCCATTAATTGGTGCTTGAAAATCAAATTTATCTTTAATAAATGGTTTATTAAATCCTTCAGGTTTTTCTTTTCCAACAATAAATATATTATCAAATAAAGAACACATATTATATATATGATTAAGTAAAGTTATTTCCCCAACTTTACTTTTCCATTTTGGATATCCAAATCGTTTACTTTGACCACCAATTAAAATAAATGCAGAAATGGGAATTTTTGTAGATTTATTCATAGAAAGTTTTCATTAATATCAACGTACCTAAATATACGCTTAATACGAAATAAATGAATTACGGATTTGTTATTGATAATCGCATGTGCATTGGATGTCATGCTTGTACTGTTGCTTGCAAGAGTGAACATGATATCCCGATTGGAGTGAATCGGACCCATGTGAAGTATATTGACAAAGGTGAGTTTCCAAAATCAACGCGTGAATTTTCAGTTCACAGGTGTAATCATTGCAAGGATGCTCCGTGTGTTGAAATCTGTCCTACAACTGCACTGTATGATCGTGCAGATGGAATTGTTGATTTTGATAGTGACCGCTGTATAGGGTGTAAATCTTGTATGCAAGCTTGTCCGTACGACGCATTATATATAGACCCAGATACTCATACTGCTGCAAAGTGCAATTATTGTGCCCACAAAGTAGATCATGGATATGAACCTGCGTGTGTTATTGTTTGCCCAGTTGAAGCAATTATTTCTGGTGACTTAGATGATCCAAACTCGAATATTTCTCATTTGGTAAAAAATGAGAAAACAATGACACGTAAGCCTGAAAAACTAACTGTGCCAAATTTATATTATATAAATGGATCAAATGAGATGTTAAATCCGACGGCAACTGAAAGGACTTCAGATTATTTATGGTCAGAACAGTCTAAAGGAGTAGGGCACTTCGCGAAATATGCTGAAGAAAGAGTGGCAGAATCAAATACTGAGAATTTATTAGTTCAGTTAGCGATGGAAAATTCTTCAAAATTAAATAAGCCAATTGATAGACGTGCAATTGATGATGTTGCAAAAGAAATTGAAAAAGAATTAGATAATAGCAAAGCTAGACGTACATACGATACACCAAGTAAGGGCGTATTGTGGGGCTGGGAAGTTTCAACTTATGTTTTGACAAAAGCAATTTCTACTGGCACGTTTCTTATGCTTGCATTTTGTTCATTATTTTTTGGTGGAATTGATTATTCTGTAGAAATAAATGGGTTGATCATATCA
The DNA here is from genome assembly GCA_002713455.1 of Fidelibacterota bacterium. GTDB lineage: Bacteria > Fidelibacterota > Marinisomatia > Marinisomatales > TCS55. Next base: position 27,629 of record PASX01000007.1, on the reverse strand, counting down.
CTAGTATTTATGGCAATTACTGGNGGATTACTTGTTATGGATCTTGATAGACCAGATCGATTTTTCTATGTACTACTACGACCACAATGGAAATCGTGGTTGGTTCGTGGAGCATATATCATTACCGNTTTTGGTGGATTAGTTACATTAAAATTAATTGATACTACATTTGAATTAGGAATGGACTTTTTATGGTACTTTGGGATGATCTTTTCAGTCTTAGGGGCTATTTATACAGCGTTCTTATTTGCTCAAGCACGAGCTAGAGATTTATGGCAATCAAAATGGACCTCAGCCTTACATATGTTAATTCATGCAATTATGGCTGGTACAATCGTTATGATGTTTGTTGATATATTATTGGTAGATAAAATTGTAGATATCCTTCTTTGGTGCATTATTATTAATTTGGTAATAATTGNAAAAGAAATCTTTTTTCCACATAATTCNTCTGATACAAAACAAGCAATTACATTAATGACAAAAGGATATTACTCCAGATATTTTTGGACTGGAATTGTTTTAGGCAATCTAATCCCATTATCAATGCTTTTGATTTCCCCAGATATAATNATTTGTCTAGTAGCTGCTGCCNTAGCTACNATAGGCATTTTCTTAACTGAATTAGTAAGAATTAGAATCCCTCAAATGATACCATTAAGTTAAAATTATGAAACGAAGTTGGATTGAGACATTTTCAGAGTCNTTAGGACTCATACCAAAAATTTCTGATAGACCCGATTGGTCTGAAGAATTCGCAATGGAAGGGCCAAGAACATTATACAAATATCCAAGTCCAAATGAGTGGGATGATTTTGTAGAATTAGATCCTTTAGCTTGGCCTANAAAAGAGGAGCGACATTATTCAATCGTNCCAACAACTTGTTTTAATTGTGAATCTGCNTGTGGGTTATTGGCCTATATTGATAAAGAGACTGATGAAGTTAGAAAATTTGAAGGAAATCCTCATCATCCTGGGAGTCGAGGTCGTAATTGTGCAAAAGGTCCAGCAACAATAAATCAAATCAATGATACAGAGCGAATTCTATATCCAATGAAAAGAACCGGTAAGNGAGGNGATGGTAAATGGGAACGGATTTCCTGGGATCAGGCTTTAGATGAAATTTCAGAAAAAATTGCTAATTCCTTNCGAAAAAGTAAAGAGAAAGTAGTTTATCATGTAGGACGTCCAGGTCACGAAGGNTATGCTGAACGTGTNCTTAANGCATGGGGAGTTGATGGGCATAATTCTCATACAAATATTTGNTCTGCTGGTGCGAGGACTGGNTATGCATTATGGCANAAGTATGATCGACCTAGCCCCGATCATACAAATGCTGANGTCATATTGTTAGCCTCATCTCATTTAGAAACAGGTCATTATTTTAATCCTCATGCGCAAAGAATAATTGAAGGAATGATGAAGGGTGCNAAACTAATCGTCATGGATCCTCGTTTATCNAATACAGCATCAATGGCAGATGAATGGATGCCAACATATCCTGGTAGTGAATCTGCAGTTTTTATGGCTATTGCAAAAATAATATTAGATGAAGGTATGTATGATCGTCATTTTATGGAGAATTGGGTTAATTGGGATGAATATTTGGAAAATCTTCATCCAGAAGATCCGATTGATTTCGATCAATTTATAAAGCGCCTAAGTGAAGAATGGGAAGAGTANTCACCAGAATATGCAGCATCAGAATCTCAAATAGATAAAGATCAAATTATTAAGGTTGCNCANTTGATTGGTAAAGCGGGTAAAAAATTNTCATCCCANGTATGGAGAGGTCCTTCAATTGGTAATCTTGGTGGTTGGCAAGTTTCNAGGACACTTCATTTATTGAATGTACTAACTGGTTCAGTGGGTACTGAAGGTGGAACATCGCCTAGCGCATGGAATAAATTTCACCCTTCATTTTTTGATTCTCCACCCGGCCCAGATGCATGGAATGAATTAAATTGGCCAAAGGAGTACACATTGGCTCATTATGAAATGAGTCAAATTTTACCTCATTTGATTAAAGACGGAAGAGGAACTTTAGATGTTTATTTCACCAGAGTATTTAATCCAGTATGGACCTATCCTGATGGCTTTAGTTGGATTGAGATGTTAAGTGATGCAGAAAAAGTAGGTTGCCATATTGCATTAACACCAACTTGGAACGAAACTGCATTTTTTGCTGATTATGTTCTACCAATGGGGCATGCTTCTGAGCGTCATGATATAAATTCATATGAAACTCAAGCTGGTGTATGGATTGCATTTCGTCAGCCTGTTCTTCGTGAGAAAGCTAGGCGTGACGGTAAGGAAGTAGAATTTACTTACGAAGTCAATCCAGGTGAAGTTTGGGAGGAAGATGAATTTTGGATTGAATTATCATGGCGAATAGATAAGGATGGTGATCTAGGAATTCGAAAACATTTTATGAGTCCCTATCGTAAAGGTAAAAAAATTAATATTGATGAATATTACCAGTATATTTTTGAAAACACTGAAGGTCTTAAAGAGACTGCAGCTAAAGAGAAAATATCTCCATTAGATTATATGAGAAAATATGGGGCATTTTTAGTTGATGATAATATTTATCGTAATAATGAAAAAGAATTAAATGATTCAGATCTATCTATATTGCCGAATGGTCAAATTACCAATAATGATGAGATTGTAGGAGTTCAAGTTGATGGAAAAAACCTTTCTGGTTTTCCAACTCCATCAAAACGCCAAGAGATTTTCTCACAAACGATGATTGATTTTGGATACCCTGAGCATGCAACTCCAGGTTATCGAATAAAAAGTCATGTTCATCCTGATGAGCTAGATAGTGAAAAAAATGAATGTATTTTACTCCCAAATTTTAGACTACCTACTCATATCCATTCCAGATCAGCAAACTCTAAATGGTTAACCGAAATAGCTCACCGTAATCCAATTTGGATTCACACTAAAGACGCTTATAAACTTGGTGTTGAGAATGGCGATCTATTAAAGATTGAAACAGAAATTGGTTGGTTTGTTGATAAAGTTTGGGTCACTGAAGCAATTAAACCTGGTATAGTTGCTTGTTCACATCACATTGGTAGATGGCGCAGAATGCAAGACGAAGGGAATCGATTTTTAACTAATACCGTTGATATAAAGAAACTAGGGGAAGGAAAATGGAAGATGGAAACGGTTAATGGTGTACAGCCTTGGGAAACAAATGACCCTGACACCAATCGCATATGGTGGAGAGATGGTGGAGTTCATCAAAATATAACGCATGCAACAAATCCCGACCCAATATCTGGAGCGCATTGTTGGCTCCAAAAAGTCAGCATATCTAAACCTAAACCTGATGAGAAGTATGGCGATATTTTTGTTGACACAAATAAATCATTTGAACATTTTAAAAAGTGGAATAACTGGGCAAAAGAGAGAGAAACTCATCCTGATAGTTTAAGACGACCTTTATGGTTGAATCGTCCACTTGGTCCTCAAAAGAATCAATTTTATATAGATAAATCATAATATATTCTTAGCGCTTCTCTTAGCTAAATAACCTAATTCTTTGAAAATAGATATGGTTTGAGGCCGTTACGGTGGTATTGGAAACGATATCATTTGCTCCCGATCCCATATTTGGGTGAATTGGAATGAGAATGAAAAATAATTTACATATAAGCGCCCCTCGGGGCTCGGACATTTTACGTCCGAGTTCAAAGATCGTCGATCAACATGATCGTACATTCGATTATCTAAGGTTAGCAGTGAATGAAAAGTGCAATCTTCGCTGTATTTATTGTATGCCGGAAGAGGGAATAGGTCTTCTTAAAGAAGATCTATATTTATCTCAATTAGAAATCAAAAGAATTCTCTATCTTTTTTCACAAATGGGAATTTCAAAAATTAGATTTACTGGAGGTGAACCATTACTTAGAAAAGATATTCCCGAACTAATTAGTTATGCCAAAAACCAATGTGAAATCGATAAAATTTATCTTACTACAAATGGTATTTTACTAAATAAATATATTAAAGAACTTGAAAGTGCTGGACTTGCAGGTATAAATATTAGTCTTGATTCACTTATACCAGAGAGATTTAAAAAAATCACCCGCAGGAATAAGCTTGACCAAGTATTAAATAATATTGAATTAGTACAAGATTCAAATATTTCATCACTAAAGATTAATGTTGTTTTTATGCGGGGCTTCAATGATGATGAACTATTAAACTTTGTGCAGATGACAAAAACAAACAAACTTACTGTTCGGTTCATTGAACTTATGCCATTTGATGCACATCAAATTTGGAAGACCGGCAAATTTTATAAATCTGAGGATATTGTAAGAGACCTAAAAAATCAGGTAAAAGGCCTTCAACCTGTAACGGGTTCTAATACAGAACATTATATTTTTCAGGTTGATGGATATTTAGGTAAAGTTGCAGTCATTCCTTCTTATTCACGAAATCTTTGCACTAACTGTAATCGTGTTCGCGTTACTGCCGATGGAAGTCTTAAAAATTGTTTATATAGTAAAGAAGAAAAAAGTTTGAGGGATGAAATAAGGAAAGGTGCTTCAGATCAAGAATTAAAAGATTTAGTGTGTAATTCATTTTTTGCAAAGCATAAGGATGGTTGGGAAGCACAAAGGGTAGAAGGGAATCTTAGAAAATCAATGACACAAATAGGTGGATAAAATGAATGATTTTTCACATTTAGATAAATCCGGAAATGTTAAAATGGTTGATGTGACAGAAAAAGTTAGTACTTCTAGAATGGCTAAGGCTGAAGGAAAAATTTTTATGAAGTCAGAAACTATTTCTGCTATTTGCGATGACCAAATACCAAAGGGGAATGTATTAACGACAGCAAAAATTGCTGGTATTCAAGCAGCTAAAAAAACTTTTGAAACGATACCAATGTGTCACCAGTTGAATCTCTCTTTTGTTGATATTCAATTCACAATTGATTCAGACTGGATTCAAATTGACTCTATTGCAAAGACCAAAGAGGCTACTGGTGTAGAAATGGAAGCATTATCTGCTGTATCTGCTACAGCGCTTACCATTTATGATATGTGCAAATCATTAGATGAAACTATGTCTATCGGTGAAATTAAGTTAATTAAAAAAACGGGTGGAAAATCAGACCATGTGATGGCATATAAACCAAACGTTGGTATTATAACATTAAGTGATAGTGTTATGAGTGGTGATTCTAAGGATCAATCTGGGCCGATATTATTTGAAGGGTTTTTAAATGCAGGGTGTAGCGTTGAACATCAAAAAACACTACCTGACGGATCCAAAGAATTAGTTGAAATAATAGATAGTTGGGTCAATGATGGTGTAGAATTGATAATTACTTCTGGGGGGACTGGATTAGGTCCAAGAGATTTAACAATTGAAACATTAGATCAAAAGTTCGACTATAAAATTCCAGGGATTGAACAATCTTTGCATGCCTATGGACGTAGTAAAGTAAAAACAGCTATGTTGTCTCGTTTAACAGCTGGAGTTATAAATGGGGCAATTGTCATTTGCTTACCTGGTAGTCCAAATGCAGTACAAGATGCACTTAAGGTTCTTATACCCACAGTTTTTCATGCTTTTCACATGATGAAAGGAGACAAGCATTGATCGAAAATTTTCTTCCTATCCTTTTTTTTGCAATTGCATTTATTTATTCTTCAGTAGGATTAGGAGGAGCATCTTCGTATACGGCAATCATGGCAATTATGGGTATAAGTTATCAGATTATTCCAACTACATCTTTGGCATTAAATATTGTAGTTACTTTTTTTGGTACGATCAATTATTGGCGTAATGGTCACGGTCAATTAAAATTGGTGGGACCATTCCTTATCGCATCTATACCTATGGCATATATGGCTGGATCGCTAAATTTAAACGAGTTTATTTTTCAGACGGCTTTATTAATTACACTGATTTTAGTTGCTGTACGAATTTACTTTTTTGACACTTTTACTTTTTCATTTCAATTATCTCAAACAAGTAAATGGATTTTCATTATTCTATTAGGATCAATACTAGGCTTTATTGCCGGTGCAATAGGAATAGGTGGAGGGATTTATCTTGTCCCTTTAATTATTATTTTTGGCTTAGGATCAGAAAAAGAGGCTGCTGCTGCTGGTGCTACATTTATTTGTGTTAACTCTTTGGTAGGTTTTATTGCGCGATTTAAATCTGGCAATTTTGATCCTGATTTTATTTTACCATTAATTGGTTTTGTAGCTGTTGGAGGGTTTCTGGGATCATATTATGGATCAAAAAAATATAATACTAAGACAATACAAAAAGTAATGGGTGGAATAATAATTGTAGCCATCATTTTATTAACTCGAAAAATTTTATGATATCAGTTAAAGAAGCTAAATCAATAATTAACCAGAAAATATTTCGTCTGGGTTCAGAAATTGTCCAGTTAAATAATTCCACACAACGTCTTTTATCAGAAGATATTATTGCAAAATTCCCGTCGCCCCATTTTAATAATTCAGCAATGGATGGTTTTGCTGTTCGCTCATTAGATACGATTGGAGCATCTAAGGAAAACCCAGTAACTTTAAAAAATATTGGAATTAGCTCAGCAGGTATTCCTAGTAATCTAGTACTGAATAAAGGAGAATGTATCCAATGTATGACTGGCGCTAAAATCCCTTCAGGTTCAGATGCAATTGTTATAGTTGAGGATACTACTGGTTTTTCAGATAACCCCAATGTCAAAATTATGATTGAAGCTCTGCCGGAAAGTCACATCCGTAAAAAGGGAGAAGAAATTAAAAAGGGAGATATATTAATTAATAAGGGTACGCGGATAAAGCCCAGCGAGATTGGTATTTGTGCTACATTTGGGTATGGAGAATTAAAGGTATCAAAAAAACCAAAAATTGCTATTTTTGGAACTGGTAATGAATTAGTAGAACCTGGGAAAAATATTAAAGAGGGTGAAATATATAACTCTAATCTATATGTATTTTCAGACCTAGTCAAAAAAATTGGAGGTTCAGTTTTGATGAAGGATGTACTTAAAGATGATAAAGAGCACCTGGAATCATTTTTATCTGAAGCCATGGAATCCTGCGATTTAGTAATCTCCTCGGGTGGTGTTTCCATGGGGCGTTTTGATTATGTAAGGGATGTCTTTCTTGATTTAGGAGTTGAGGAACATTTTTGGAAAGTTGCTCAAAAACCTGGTAAGCCACTTTTTTTTGGGACAGGGGATAAAACATTAATTTTCGGACTACCAGGAAATCCCGTTTCTTCATATATCGGTTTTATGGTTTGGGTATGGCCAGTATTAAATGAAATGATGGGAGGTAATAGAATCAAGTCGTTTAAGGCAGAATTAACGGAACCATTTCCACTAGAAAAAATAAAATATCGTTATTTATTTGGAAAAGCTTGGGTTGAAGATGGAAAAGTTCGATGTAAGCCATCAAAAAAAAGCGGATCCCACATGCTTACATCGTCTTTAAATGCAAACTGTATTTTAGGAGCAGAGCCAAGTGGTAGACAATTAAATTCTGGAGATTTGATCGATATAAATCTTTTGCCATGGGAAACCATGAAATGATTATCACTCCAAAAGAGCTTAATGATCAAAAACGAGATTTATTGATTGTAGATATTCGACCCTCTGATCAAAGAACTGAATTTCCTTTAGTAGACCTTAGTCCATTTATATATGGGAATGATGAACTTGCAGATATCCAAGAAAAAAAAGTTTTAGTTTGCCAGTATGGTATTGTAACGGAGGGGCTAATCATAGAACAAGATTTACAAAACACTTTTAGTCTATTGGGTGGAGCTGAGGCCTGGAATGAGTTTAGTAAAAAACATAATGATTTAAGTCGATGGTCAAGACAAACGGTATTACCTGAGATTGGGATAAAGGGTCAAAATAAAATCTCAAAAGCTAAAGTTTCAATTGTTGGAATGGGTGGACTTGGATGTCCCGCAGCTCAATCATTGTTAATTGCAGGAATTGGCTCACTCCATTTTATTGATCAAGATACTGTTTCTTTATCCAATCTTCATCGTCAGCCTTTATTCTCTCCAAAAGATATTGATTGTAAAAAAGTAGAGGTAGCAAAACAGAGGTTATCAAAACTGAATCCCAACACAAATATTGATATATCAGATGCGCTGTTAAATAAAAAAAATGCTAAGGAATTAGTTTTTGGTTCAGATGTAATTATTGATGCAACTGATAGTATTGAATCACGTCAGGTTATTGATCAAATATCCAAAGAATTAAATATTCCAATGATTTATGGAGGGATCTATCGCTTTGAAGGCCAGGTATCTGTTTTTAATGTAAATGGTAGCCCTGGCTACGCTGAACTTTTTCCAGATAAGCCTTTGGGAGGCGTTGCTTGTGAGGATGCTGGTGTGGTAAGTATGCTTCCAGGCATTATTGGTAATATTCAAGCTTTAGAAACATTAAAGCTAATTGTTGGTACAGAACCGACTTTAATTGGGAAGATTTTAATCTATGATGGAATGAATCATAAGATGGAAAAAATACAATTATGATTAAAGTAAATATTAAATGTTTTTCACAAGTACAATATGCTCTTGGTCAAACTGATTTATTAGTTGAGCTCNAAGATGGATCTAAATCATCTGATCTTGAAAAAATAATTCGTATTAAGGCAAAGGGGAAATTAGACGATGTCTCACTGAGAGTTGCTATTAATCAGAATTATGTAACTGAAGATACTGAATTAAAAAACGGTGATGAAGTTGCATTTATTCCCCCAGTACAAGGTGGGTAAATGATAAGAGTAAAAATTGCAAAGGATCCTGTAAAACTGTTTGGTGTTGATGATAAGAGAAAAGAAGATGGCGCGGAATTGATTTTTAATGGTCGTGTAAGAAATATGGAACAGGGTAAAGAAATAATTGCCTTGGAGTATGAACAATATGAAGGTATGGCCGAAGTCGAATTAAAAAAAATAGCTGAACAAACTTGCAAAAAGTTTCCAATAACAGATCTGTTTTGCCGGCATAGAATAGGTATTATTGATGTAGGGGANATAAGTCTACATGTGGTTATATGGTCTAAACATCGACGTGAGAGTCTAGAAGCTATGAATTGGTTTATTTCTGAATTAAAAAAACATGTACCCATTTGGAAATGGGCAATCATGATTGACAATACACGTGTCCCTAGTGAATGTGAACACTGAAGTATGCTAAATTCCTAATCTAAGATGCCAATATTTTCTAACCAATCCGTAGCAAATTTTCTTTTTTGGCTTTCAAGAAAAAAATGGTTAGTCACAGCTTTTTTTATAAGTATCAGTTTTTTTTACTTACCAACTCCTGAAGGATTGTCCTCTGAAGGGCATCGTACTCTGATCATTGTTTTGACAGCATTAATTCTAATTATTTCAGAATCAATACCTTTACCAGCTGTTGCAATGTTGATTTTGATAATGGAAGTAATCCTTGGTGTTGATACGCCTGATGGTGTTGCCTCATCATTTATGAGTGATGCGGTGTTTTTTATAATGGGTTCGTTGATGCTAGCGGTCTCGATTGTTCATCAAGGTTTAGATAAAAGATTGGCATTAGCTATAATTAATATAACTGGTAACAAAACATGGAGAATAGCATTTGGTTTTGTAGCAATTTCAGCAATTATGTCATCATTTATTGGTGAACATACCGTTGCAGCTATGATGCTTCCCGTTGCTTTATCTTTAATTCGAAATGCAAGTTCAGATACAGGGAAAGCAACAAAGCTTTCAACATTATTACTTTTTTCTATTGCCTATGGATGTGCAATTGGATCTATTGGGACACCTTCTGGAGGTGGCNGAAATGTAATAATGATCGGATATTTATCTGAATTTGGTCTCGGAAAAATTTCATATTTAGAATGGATGAAGTATGCCTATCCTATTATGATTCTTGAAATACCCATTGCTGTTGCAATACTTTGGTTTACGTTTACACCTAATCAAAAAATCATGGACTCTGCTGTTCGAAAATTAAAAGTTAATGTAGCAAAATCAGGAAAATTAAATAATAACCAAATGATGGCAATCATCGTTTTTATTTTAGTATTNCTAGGTTGGGTGTTTTTAAGTCCAATAATTGGTTTAGGCATTGTTGCTTTAATTGGAGTCTTTTTTTATCTGTCATTTCGTTTGATTGAGTGGCAAGATATTACACGAAGAACAAATTGGGGTGTGATCATTTTATTTGGTGCAGCTATTTCTTTAGGAATTCAAATGAAACAAACTGGTGCTGCTTTATGGGTTGCTGAAAATGCATTGTATTCATTGCAATTTATTTTTCAGGATCTAGATACTGTAAGATGGCTTTTCTCAGTCGTATTAAGTGGAATTCTAACAAATTTGTTGAGTAATGCGGCAACTGTTGCCGTTTTAGGACCAATAGTTTTGGATATGGGAGGAAACCCAATTATACTTGGAATGGCAACTTCAATCTCATCTGCTTTTGCTTATTTAACAATTGTAGCTTCTCCTACATGTATGATTATACATTCTACAGGCTTAGTTACGTCGAATGATTATTTCAAGGCAGGTTGGAAATTGTTTGTAGCTTCAATTNTCTTGCTGTTTTTGANCTCAACATTTTATTGGCCACTTTTATCATGAAAATATTAATTGCAGTTAGGAGTAAAGAATTTTCAGTCCCCACTTTGAGTGCNGGGATGAAAATTGCACAATCATTCAAAGCGAAGGCTACAATTGTTGATGTTGGCGAGAAGATCAATGACTTTAGTTTGAAAGAAGTTAGTATGGCGCAAGAGCGAATGGAGTCATGGAATTTTGATCGCCCTGGAGTTGATGTTTTAGAATGGGCATTTGAGTATTTAGCTCAAAACGGACTAATAAAAACAACATCAATAGATGCAGGTTTCCCTAAAAACACACTTATCGAAAAGGGTAGTAGTCGAGCAGAAGTATTTTTGGAAGGATCGGTATCTGATGATGTTTCTTTAATTCTAAGAAATGGTAATATTATTGAAGAATTAAGAGGTGAAGTACAATCTGAAGGATATGATGTTACAATTATTGGGGCCAGCCAAAAGAGAAGCATGGCCTACGATTTAGTTCAATATATTGATAGTTCAATTTTTGTAGCGAATAATTATGATTCTAATCAATCATATAGAATTCTATTAGCTGTGGATGATTCTCCAGCCACAAAAAAGACCGTTAAATATGGTGTTAGGGTTGCACAGGCATTTGGTATTGGTGTGGATATTCTAACAATAAGTACAAAAGAAGAATTTGGAAAAGATTATAAAAATGCAGCGGCATGGGCAGCAAAACTTTTAAGAAGAAGTGGTATAGAATATAAAAATAGATTCGAAGTAGGAGATCCATCACATTTAATTGCAACGAATGGAGGTGAAGATCACATCATAGTAATGGGNGCCTCTTCAAGTAATCCATTAAAAACATTGTTTAAAAGTAATAAGCCATTAAAAGTTTTGGAAAACTGCAAATGTCCTATTTTAATAGTTAAATGAAATTTTAGAGGGTAATAAAATTATGTTTCAAGATATTGGTTTAATGATTCTTTCAATTATAATACTNGTTATGGTTTCTGTTCCTCCAGTACTTTTTTTAGTTTGGTATTTTTACGATAAAAAACAAAGTCAGCATTCTGTACTAAGAAATTTTCCAATTTTAGGACGGGTTAGGTATTTTTTAGAAATGTTGGGACCAGAGTTGCGTCAATATATGTTTGATTCTGATCATGAGGGGAAACCATTTAGTAGGTCAGATTTTTCAAATATTGTGGTCCAAGGGAAATACTTAAAAACAGTCATAGCTTTTGGTTCAAAGAGAGATTTTGACAAGCCTGGGCTTTTTCTTAGAAACTCAATGTTTCCAAAACAAAAAGAAGAAATGAAAATTGTTTTGACTCCCAAAATTAAAACAAAGCGATATGTAGGTACGGAAGGACTGTTCTCAAGGAAAGAGCATTTGGAAGAAGTTGATGTGTCTCCATGGACTTTGCCAGATAAAGATGCGATAATAATAGGTCCAAATTGCAAACAGCCATGGCTTGTGAAGGGACCAGTTGGGATGAGTGCAATGAGTTATGGAGCACTTGGAAAAAATGCAATTAGTTCAATTAGTCATGGACTAGGTATGGCAACAGGTTCTTGGGTTCATACTGGAGAAGGAGGTCTTGCACCTTATCATACTATTGGAGGTGGTGATGTAATAATGCAGATAGGCTCCGGAATTTTTGGAGTTAGAAATGAGGATGGGACCTTTAGTTGGGAAAAATTTAAAGAAAAAGCTGAGAATCCTCAACTAAGGTGTTTTGAAATTAAATTAGCTCAAGGAGCTAAAATCAGAGGGGGACATGTTGAAGGAAGTAAAATTAACGAAGAAGTAGCTGAAATTAGAGGTGTTGAACCATGGAAGACTGTTGACTCACCAAATCGTCATAACCAATTTCATGATATGTCAACATTATTTGATTTTATCGATGAGATGCGTGATGTTGGAGGTAAACCTGTTGGAATAAAAATTGTTATGGGAGGTCCTGATAGTGCGGATGAGCTTGCAAAGTTTATGTCGGATACTAATCGTGGACCAGATTTTATTACTATTGATGGATCAGAGGGAGGTTCAGGAGCAACATATCAAGAAATGGCAGACAGTATGGGTCTTCCNATAAAATCTGGTTTAATATACTGTGATGATGCCCTAAGAAAATATAATGTTCGAGATAGAGTAAAATTATTTGCCAGTGGTAAATTATTTAGTCCTGACAAAATTGCAATTGCACTTGCTTCGGGTGCAGATCTTATTAATATTGCACGGGGAATGATGATATCTGTTGGATGTATTGGCGCAGAAAAATGTCATACAAACACTTGTCCTGTTGGAGTAGCAACAACGGATCCCCATCATCAAAAAGCTTTAGTTGTAGATGAAAAAAAATGGCGAGTTTTAAATTATGTTATTACNTTGAGGAATGGATTACAAACATTGGCAGCTGCATCAGGTATAGATTCCTATACAAAATTTAATCGTAATCATGTTGTTTATAGAGATCAATACGGGAAAGTAACATCGCTTGATCAATTATTTCCNTATCCATCTACTTGATAGAACAGCTTTAGTAAACGTAACTTAAATATTGTAGATAACATAATAATTATTCATTAAGNAGNAGAAANAGATGGAACTTATTCATCCTATTTTTAAATGGCTTCATATAATTGCAGGTGTTATGTGGATTGGACTATTATATTTCTTTAATTTTATTAATGGTCACTTTGCTGCAACTATGGATGGAGATACAAAGAAAAAAGTTGTTCCAGAATTGATGCCTAGAGCCCTTTATTGGTTTAGATGGGGAGCTGCTTGGACATGGGTAACTGGTTTAATTCTTCTTTTAGTTGTTTACTATCATGGAGGGCTAACATTTGATGAAAGTTCTAATTGGGGTATAGAAGCTTTCACTATGATTGCAGTTACATTTCTAGGTGTTTTTATTTATGACACAATTTATAAAAGCGGACTTGCATCAAATCTTCGTTTAGTTACAATTACCAGTTTTGTTCTTATTGGTGTTGTTGTTTATTTAATGAAAGATTGGGCAGGTTTTAGTTATCGATCATTCAACATTCACTTGGGAACATTATTTGGAACAAATATGGCATTTAATGTATGGTTTAGAATTTGGCCAGCTCAACAAAAGATTATTTCTGCAATAAAAAATGGTGAAGCNCCNGATGGGTCATTGGTTGCTTTAGCNGGGTTACGNTCAAAACATAATACATATATGAGTGTNCCATTAATATGGACAATGATGAATCAACATACAACTGTATTGGCTGGTGGTAATTTTGGAATTACATCATCAACGAACTGGTTAGTTCTGATGTTGGTTGTTGCCTTAGGATGGCATATTGTTTTTCAATTGTATAAAAAATCTGCAAAAGTTGAGGGTTTTTAAACAAAAAAATATCATTTATAATCAAGAGGGCTCTAATTTTTTATTAGAGCCCTCTTGATATCTACTACTACTAATTTTTATACAGCAGTTTTTGCAATTGTCTGCTTTGTATTTTTTTCATTCTGGAAAAAAATATGAAGAAAAAATGATGTAATAAAATAGATACCTACAGCATAAGCAAATAAACCTTCTAATCCGTACCAACTAAANTTTTGATAATAGAATAAACTACATACTAAAATTAGTTTTATTGATTCTGAAATAATAGAGTAGCGCCGTTGATCTAATAGTGAAGTAAATGAAAAAATATTTAATATCAATATAAANGCATATAGATAATCCAAAGTAGAATTAAAANTAGATAAGGATATAAAGAAGTGAAACATAAGTATATTGGTTATTNCAAGCTGTACCCATGACCATCCAATAAGGATTGAAGAGTTTTTTGTTTCATATTTTATTTGTTTTTTAGGGTCATTGATTATTTCTAATGGGAATTTTTTCTCTAAATCTTTTGGTCGCCACCCAGTTGGCATAAACCAGATTCGGATCTTATCAACTATTCTTTTTGCATGCCAGGCATCTTTAATGAGATGCCATAAATGTTTAAAATTAATTATAACTGGATTCCATGTTTTCATAGGCTTTAATGTTCCATAAACTGGTTTTACAGAATCAATTTCAGGTTGAAAAGTTCCAAAAAGCTTATCCCATATAATTAGTATTTGGCTATAATTTTTATCAATATATTCAGGATTAATGGCATGATGGACTCGATGATGCGATGGNGTTACCAAAATATATTCTAATAAACCAAGTTTCCCNATNAGTTGGGTGTGATACCAAAATTGCATAAACAAATGTAAAGGACCTAATACTGCAAAAATTGAAGGAGGGACCCCAAGTAAAGCTGCTGGAATCATAAAAATAGCTGAAAACTTTATTGTATTTGATATCGATTGTCTCAAGGCACAAGAGAGATTAAAGTCTTCACTACTATGATGAATAATATGTCTATTCCAAAAGATATTCACCCGATGGTTCAATCTATGCATCCAATACCCCGCAAAATCTTCNACAACAAAAGCTATGATAACCGCTAACCANATTGGCGATAATTGATAGATTGTGATATGNTCAACTAGCCAGGAATAGCTGATAATTACAAAGGAAAATTTTATACCATCTCGAATTGTATTGCTCACCCCAGAACTGAGACTAGAAATCATATCTTGTGATCGATTGATCTTAACTCCTTTGACTTTAGCTGCCCACGCTTCAAGGCTAATCAATAGTACAAATGTAGGAATAGCGAAGAATAGAGATTTTATATAGAAACTCATGATTTTATGTAAAAAGAACTTTTAATTATAAATCTGTAAGATTGAAGGGTTTTAATTATAAGAAATAAACTAGAATAAGCCTCGATTTCACCGAAGCTTATTCTATAGAAGATTATTTAATTAAAGATTTTTTATCGTGTTAATCACTTCATCATAATTAGGTTCTATTCCGGGATTTTCTGCAACCCATTTATATTTAATTACACCTTCAGAGTCAATTATAATTACTGCACGGTTAGAAGATTCATAACCCTCTAGTCCTCCAAGACCTTCGAATGTTACATCGTATTGTTTAATTACATCTCTATTGTAGTCTGATAGCAGTTCAAAATTAAGGCTATACTCTTTTGAAAAAGCTCCATTAGCCCAAGGAGAGTCAACGCTAATTCCAAATACAGTGGCATTTAAATTGTTAAAACTATCCATGTTATCTCTAAATGAGCACATTTCAGTATCACATACACCAGTGTATGCACCTGGGAAGAAGGCTAAAACTATTGGTTTTCCAATGTGGTCAGAAAGAGATACAACTTCTTTATTAGTATTATTAAGCTCAAAAAGCGGAGCTACATCATTTACTTGTGGCATTATTTATCCTTTTATCTATTTAAAAACACATTTGAAAATAAAGTAATTTTATTCAATTATTTCTTTATTATTTTAAATAATAATAGGAATGATTATTATTTATTTTTTAATTTTTGCAGTGAGGTTTAGTCACCAAAGAGAAAAAATTCGTGAAATAGTTTATAACACTAATTCTCATCCAACTGCTGATAAGATTTTTTTAGAAGCTAAGAAATCAATTCCAAAAATTAGTTTAGGAACAGTTTATAGAAATTTAAAGCAATTGGAAATTTCCGGTGAAATAAAAACTATTTATGATGATAATATAGCAAGGTATGACTGGAATACAGAACCTCACAATCATTTAAAATGTAAAAATTGTGGTGATTTAATTGATATAGTTTTAAAAGATAAATCAATCCATCCAAAAATAAAAAAAGATTTCAAATTTAATGTCGATAAAGTAGAGATGTTTATTATCGGCACATGTAAAAAACACGCAAAACAAACATAGGATTAATAATGGAAAATGAAAGTAAATGCCCAGTAGCGCATGGCTCTGGGAGTCAACATAGTCAAGGAGCAAGGTCTAATAATAATTGGTGGCCTGATAATTTAAATTTAGATATTCTTCATCAACATGATGTTAAATCAAATCCAATGAATGGATTTGATTATCGTGAAGAATTTAAAAAACTAGATTATGATGCTTTAAAAAAAGATTTGAATGATCTAATGACAGATTCACAAAGTTGGTGGCCTGCTGATTATGGACATTATGGTCCATTCTTCATTCGGATGACTTGGCACGCGGCAGGTACATACAGAACTACTGATGGCCGTGGAGGAGGAGGAACCGGCAATCAACGTTTTGCGCCTCTAAATAGTTGGCCAGACAATGGTAATCTTGACAAAGCTCGTCGACTCCTATGGCCAATAAAACAGAAATATGGGAATAAGATTAGTTGGGCAGATTTGCTTATACTTACTGGAAATGTTGCAATAGAATCAATGGGTGGTAAAACATTTGGTTTTGGTGGTGGACGAGCTGATATCTGGGCACCAGAAAAAGATATTTTTTGGGGAAAAGAAACTGAGTGGT
The DNA here is from genome assembly GCA_002713455.1 of Fidelibacterota bacterium. Lineage (GTDB taxonomy): Bacteria > Fidelibacterota > Marinisomatia > Marinisomatales > TCS55. The sequence continues at coordinate 10,639 of PASX01000007.1, read as the reverse complement.
TGGGCAATGATCGTTACACAGGTGATCGTGAGTTAGACCAGCCATTAGGAGCTGTACAAATGGGATTGATATATGTGAATCCCCAAGGACCAGATGGAAATCCTGACCCCGTAGCAAGTGCGAGAGATATTCGTGAAACTTTTAAGAGAATGGCAATGAATGATTATGAAACAGTTGCCTTAACTGCTGGAGGGCATACTTTTGGTAAAGCACATGGCGCTGCCAGTGAAGATTTTAAAGGACCTGAGCCAGAAGGCGCCTCTATAGAAGAAATGGGATTTGGATGGACTAGTGGTCATGGTACTGGCGTAGGTCGTGATACAATTACAAGTGGGATTGAAGGGCCTTGGACACCGAATCCTACAAAGTGGGATAATGGATATTTTGATATGCTTTTTGGTTATGAGTGGGAATTAGTTAAAAGTCCAGCAGGTGCACATCAATGGCATCCTATTAATCCAAAAGATGAAGATCTTGCTCCTGATCCTGAAGGTTCATCAGATAGTGTTACAACTATAATGACTACTGCAGATATGGCAATGAGAGAGGATCCTGAATACAATAAGATTTCTAAACATTTCCATGAAAATCCAGATGAGTTTGCAGATGCTTTTGCTCGTGCGTGGTTTAAATTATTGCATAGGGATATGGGCCCAAAAAATCGATATCTTGGCCCAGAAGTTCCAAATGAAGATTTAATTTGGCAAGATCCTGTAGCTGATGGAAATAGTAGTTATGATATAGAAAGTGTAAAAGATCAAATTAAAGAAAGCGATCTTTCTGTAAAAGAAATGGTAGAAACTGCATGGGCAAGTGCCTCAACATTTAGAGGATCAGATATGAGAGGAGGAGCTAATGGCGCCAGAATTAGACTTGCTCCTCAAAAAGATTGGGAAGCCAATAATCCAGAACAGCTAGCTAAAGTATTAAGCATACTAGAAAAAATTTCTTCAGATACAGGAGCATCTATTGCAGATATTATAGTGCTAGCTGGAAATGTTGGAATTGAACAAGCTTCTGGTATTGAAGTTTCATTTACTCCAGGTAGAGGAGATGCGACCCAAGAACAAACTGATGTAGACTCTTTTGGTGTTTTAGAGCCTTTTTCTGATGGTTTCAGAAACTATCACAATAAAGACTTTACTGTAAACTCGGAAAATATGTTGCTTGATAAAGCACAACTTCTTGGCTTAACAGCTACAGAAATGACAGTTTTAGTAGGTGGTATGCGATCACTTGGTATCAGTGCCGATGGTCATGGAGTTTTTACAGATGAGCCTGGTAAATTAAGTAATGACTTTTTTGTGAATTTATTAGATATGAATGTTAAGTGGGAAGCAACTGGCAGAAATACTTATGAAGGAACTGATCGTTCAACAGGTGAGAAGTTAAGAACTGCTACAAGAGTTGACCTTGTATTTGGATCTAATTCTCAATTAAGAGCTTTAGCAGAAGTATATGCATGTGACGATTCAAAGGACAAGTTTCTTAATGATTTTGTAGCTGCATGGAATAAAGTAATGAATGTTGATCGTTTTTGATGTTGATATATCAATACTGACTTTTACATTATACTCTATCATAAATATGTAAGAATTTTGAATATCTTTAATATTCAAAATTCTTACTACTAAGTTATTAATAAAGATCATTTTAGAATTAAATAGCTTAATAAATATGAATATTTCAAGATCAATTTTCATTTTAATTGTATCACTAATTGCATTTTCATGCGAGGATGAAAAAGAAACTAAATCCAAAGATGAAGAACCGTTAGATGATGAAAAAAAAGTAATTAGTATACCTTGCCTTAGCGCAAATGATGATTGTAAACAGACAATTTTGCTAAATGGGTCTAAGAATTATACTTTTGATATATATTCAACACATCCTCTTGATAGCGTTATGATAGTCAAAGATGCAATTATTTTTGTTCATGGTAAAGATAGAAATGCAAATCAGTATTTTAATACTATGGTTAAAGCAATTGAGAACCTTAAAAAAACCAAAGATGTAATTGTTATTGCCCCTATGTTTAAAAATGAAGAGGACGTTTTTAATAATACTGATATTTATTGGTCCTATCTCGGATGGAGGTATGGTAATAATTCTCAACCCAGCTCAAGTGTAAATAGACATAGTTCATTTTCTGTGATTGATACTTTAATAAATAAGCTGTCTAATAAAAATCATTTTCCAAAACTCAATAAAGTCTTTATTGGTGGACATTCTGCAGGATCTCAATTTGTTCAACTTTATTCAGCTGGGAATAGTATTGATGGGAATATATCTAGTATTGAAATTGGTTATTGGATAGCAAATAGCCAGTTTTTTCTTTACACTAATGGAAATAGATGGTCTGATATAATCTCTGATTTTGCTGTACCTGATCTCTCTGAATGTGAAGGATACAATGAATATCCTAGAGGATTAGAAGATAGAAATACATTTATGAATAAACTGAGTATAGAAAAAATTAAGGAAAATATTTCAAGTAGAAATGTTACCCTTTTGCTTGGAGAAGAAGACATAACAAACTCTGCACTCACGACAACATGTTATGCTATGCTTCTTGGAAAACACAGGTTTGATCGAGGTGCAAAGTACTTTTCTTTCTTAAATAAATACTTCTCAAGTCATAATTATAAAAAAATTACAATTCCAAAAGCTGATCATGATAAAGATAAAATTTATTTATCAACGGAAGGATTAAGTTTTATTTCTAAGCAGCTTTCAAATTGAAAAAGTATTGGCTTCAGGGGATTGAAATAAAAATTTTCAACTTAAAACATAGTGATTAGTGCTCTTAATAAGTTAATCCATATCTTACTGGATTATCCTAAAATTATTTTATCTGTTCTAGTGGTTATCACAATTTTACTAGGCACTTATTTATCTAATATCAGAATGGATTTCTCGATTGAGCAATTATTTAGCCAAAATGATCCAGTTGTTGAAAGGTTCTTAAAATTACGTGAAGAATTTGATGGAGTTGATAATGTTGTCTACCTATTCTATAAATCAAAAGATCCATTTTCCTATGAAAACTTAATTAAGAATAGAAGGCTGGTTGATGCTTTTGATTCAGTTAAAGGTGTAAGTAGTGTCTCGAGCTTAACCAATATTGAGTTATTCACCGATAGTGGAGATTACTTGCTTTCTCCAGTATACGAGAGTATCCCTACATCAGTTGATTCGCTAAATTCAGCAAAAGAGCAGATTATGAATTCTAATCTGCTAAAGGATTATTTGATATCAGAAGATGGTACTATAGCTGCTTTTCTAATTGATATTGATCCAGCTTTTAACGATCATGATGGTAGAGAACAAATATTATTAGAAATTGATAGATTTCAACAAATGGTTGATTGGGAGTGGCATCAAACTGGATTGCCAATTATTCGAACAAGGTATGTTCAATATATGATTGCTGATAATATTAGATTTTTAGTACCTGTTATCATAATGCTTTTTTTATTTCTTAGTCTATTATTCCGTTCTTGGATTGGATTAATTCTACCTCTATTAGTTGTTCTAATAACGATTATTTGGACTCTAGGGTTCATGGTAGCTAGTGGAATAACTATTAATATTATTAGTTATATAATTCCGACTCTTTTGATGGTTGTTGGTATAAGTGACTCTGTTCATCTTTTAGTAAAATATTATTCTTCATTAGATGAGTTAAAAGATAAAAAAGAAGCTTTAGTGCAAACATTAAGAAAAATTGGTATGGCAATTTTCTTTACAAGCATTACAACTGCAATAGGTTTTGGTGCACTTTCAATGGTTAAAATTCAAATTGTAAAAGAATTCGGTATTTTTACGGCATTGGGTGTCTTTTTTGCGTTTATAATTACTATTTTATTAATTCCCCCTTCTTTAATGTTACTAAAAACAACACAACAGTCAAAATTAGATCGATATTCAACTGGTCTTCGAGTTAGAATCATTAAAAAATTTATCATATTAGTTAGAGCTTATCCAAAAGCAATCGTTTTTTCGGGCTTTGCAATTACAATTATATGGTTTTTTGGTGCCCTCCAAATCAATCCTCATTCAAAACTGCTTGATGACTTAAAGCCTGGCAATCCCCTATTGGAAGACATGCGTCTAGCTGAGGAAAAAATGGGTTCTGTATTACCAGTAGAAATTATTATTGAAGTAAGTGAAAATGGCTTATTTGAAGATATTCAGGATTTACCTGTTATTTCTTTTTTAAATGATGTTTCTAAGTATATTTCAGAAATACCTGAAGTGGGTAAAGTCATTTCAGTTAGTGATTTTTTAAAAGAAATTCATCAAGCGATGAATGATGGTAACCCCGATTATTATATCATTCCACCATCAAGAGAATTAATAGCCCAATATATGCTACTATACGAAAGTGAATTTGAATCATTTGTAAATTTAGATTATACTAAACTTCGAATATCTGCTCAAATAAAAGATATTGATTCACGTCGTAGTGCTGAGATTGAAAAAGATATCAATAACTATATTGTTTCAAGAATACCTGATGGATTAAATGCAGAAGTTACTGGTACTGCTTTACTTGCCTTAAGAACCAATAATTACTTGGTTAATAATTTGTTAGCTAGTTTTTTTATAGCTTTACTAATTATAACGTTTGTTATGATTTTTATGTTTCGTTCTGTCAAAATGGCCCTTATTTCAATATTACCTAATATTATCCCAATGATGACAATGGCAGCAGTATTAGGTTTTTTTCAGATACCGCTTAGACCTGCTACTGCGATGACTTTTGCGGTAGCATTTGGGATTGCAGTAGATGATACACTTCATTATTTGATTCGATATCGAATGGAACTATCTCATCAAAATTATAGGCAAGCTAATGATGCAACTTTATTAGGGACTGGAATTGCAATGATGTCCACTACAGCAATTTTATCAGCTGGATTTTTAGTGCTTACTTTATCTGAATTTAAACCTACTATTGAATTTGGCATGTTATCAGTTATAACAATTGTAACAGCCTTGCTAAGTGATATTACATTTTTACCCGCACTTTTAAGTCAAATAAAACCTAGGCTAAAAAGATAAGTTTTTAGTTTTAAAAATCGTTTTGTTTACCAATGCTAAAAAAGCATTAAATTCACTCTCCCCTAAAACCCACATTGATTTAGGATTGGTATAAATATGTCAAAATGGACCAAAGAAGACTTTGTAGAAGATTTACGCAATAAATGTACCCGTGAAATTGCAAAAATTGGTGAAAAAATCATTGAATTTGCTGAGGAGTATGCCAGTGAAATGTCATGGGGCAGAGGGGATGATCATGGAACGTTTACTTTCAGGTGTAGTTCAGATGTAGGGATGTTGCCACTTTTTCATATGACATCTAACGGACAGTTAAACTTGCAAATCAATTTTCTTCGAGAAAAAGAATTACCTAAGCAGGTCCTTCGAGATATGATTGTGAAATTGGAGGCTAATTTTCTTCGTGATTATGATAAAGATGCTTATCCAGTAGATTCTTATGAAGAAATGGAGTATATGTTTCACACTTATTCACAAGTTGACAAATTTTTGAGTACTATGGAAGGTGCTGTTTACCGTTTAAAACAATAAATTGGATAATTTTCTTTATTTTTTTTGCGCTCTATTGGCAATTATTGGTGGAGCGTTTTCTTTTTATTTTTATGGAGTCTATAAAAATTGGATTCGTCCCCATCAGATTTGGATCCCTACCTTTTGTGAATTGAACTCTAATCAATGCGTATCAATAGTAGATACCAAATACGGTCGATTACTTGGTTTGCCAAACGCATTGATAGGTATATTTTTATTTTTGAGTTATGCTATAATACTAATCTGTGTAGCTTTAAAATATATTGATCCAATTTTTCCATTATATATTGGTGGCTTTACAATTATTATAGGATTGTACCTAGTCTATGGATTGTATCGTTTGAGAGTCGTTTGTAAAGTCTGTTTATTAGTTCATTTGTTAAATGCTATAATTTTTACAATGCAGGTGATATAAATTTATTATGGGAGGCTCACTTTATTTATTAGGATTTATTATCATAATATTCATTTTTTTTGCTATTCTAATTGCAAGATCAAGCCATAATTCAACCATATATAAAGATATTGATATAAATGAATGGGACTGCTCAGAATGCGGTTTCCATATTCAGGCTGGAAACAAATGTATATATTGCAATTCGAACAAACCATAAATCATTAAAAATTTTTAGAAATGACAAATTTGATTCAAAATTAGAAGTTAACTTCACCTTCAATTTTTTGAAAGTTTAAATGGATATAAAATTAAAAGAAATTAATTCTTACGAAAAAGAGATCATGATTAATCTTAATTGGAATGAGATTGAGAAAGACTTTGAAAAAGCAATTAGGAAATTTTCAAAACGCATCAAACTTCCTGGTTTTAGACCAGGTAAAATTCCACGTAAAGTCTTAATGAATCAATTTCAATCAGCAATTGAGGCAGATTTTATTGAAAGCTCACTCAACAATTATTATTTACAAGCGCTAAAGGAAAAGGAAATGGTTCCAGTTAATATGGGTAGCGTTAGTGATGTCGATTTTGATCATGGTGGGCATTTTAAATTTAAAGTGACTTTTGAAGTTGAACCTCAAATAAAACTACCGAGAATGAAAAAGAACCTTCTTAAAGTTGAAAAGACAATATATGTTTGTGATGATGAGGATATCAACCTTGCAATAGAGGAAGTGAGAAATGGTCATGCTCAGGTGAAAACAATTGAGGATGGTGCTCAATCCGGTGATTTTGTTGTGTGTGATTTACAGGAAATAGATACCTCTGGTGTTCCTATAATTGGGAAAAAACTAGAAACTAGGTATGTAAAGGTAGGGCAGCCTCCATTTGACAATGAAAATGAAAAGAAGTTATTAGGAATAAAGCCAAAAGATTCTGTAAAAGTTATGGTGCCAATCGATGAAAACAATAATTTGAGTAATTTTGAATTATTAGTAAAGAATGTTGAAAGGCAGATTCTACCAGAATTAAATGATGATTTTGTTAAGTTGGTTGATCCAAAATCGAAAGATATGTTAGAGTATCGTGATAAAGTAAAAGAAAATTTAGACAAAGCTTACGATAACAGATCCGAGGAAGCGTTAAATCAAAGTCTGTCTGATGCAATGATTGAAAAAATAAATCCAGAATTTCCCCCATCTATGGCGGAATCTTATTTAGGACATATTATTGAAGACATCTCTAAAAACAATAAAGAAATGGACAAAGAAAAAGCAAAAGAAATTTATAAGCCTATGGCAGAGAGAAACTTGAAATGGTATTTAATTCGTAATGCTATTATTGAATCTCAATCTTTTGAAATTTCAAAAGATGATATTTCACAGGAAATTGAAGATCGGAAGGAAGTAAATCCAGATCATGCTAAGGATATAGATAATTATTTTAAGAAACCAAGCAATCGTTCAAGATTAAGTGATGATTTAATGGAAAAGAAAATCTTGGCTTATTTAAAAGAATTTGCGAAAATCAAGGAGGTCAAAGTGGCAACAAAAGACCTACGTAAACAATCCGAGGTAAAATCAACATAATTATGAATAAAGATCAAATAAATCAATTGGTTCCAATGGTTGTAGAGCAAACTGGGCGTTTTGAGAGAGCATATGATATCTACTCTCGTCTACTTAAAGAGAGAATTGTATTTTTGGGCACACCTATTGATGATACAGTATCTTCTTTAATTATTGCACAGTTATTATTTTTAGAGGCAGAAAATAGCGAGAAGGATATTCATTTATATATTAATTCTCCTGGTGGAATCATTACATCTGGTATGGGAATTTATGACACCATGAATTATATAAAACCTGATGTTGCAACTATTTGTATGGGGCAAGCAGCGAGTATGGGTGCTTTTTTATTATCAGGCGGAGCTAAAGGAAAGCGTTCAGCCTTGCCAAATGCTAGAATTATGATTCATCAGCCAGCTGGTGGAGCTGAAGGGCAAGCATCTGATATAAAAATTCAGGCCGACGAAATATTGCGTTTAAGATCAAGTTTAAATAAAATTTTAGCAAAAAATACAAAGCAAACATTAAAGAAAATTGAGAAGGATACTGATCGCAATTTTTTTATGAGTTCTGATGAAGCTAAGAATTACGGAATTATTGATACGATTTTGACTGTGAGAACTTGAATGCGAAAAACATATTTAAATAATTCCAATGATTCAAAAAATGTAGAAAATGATATATCTCATCCAATTATTCAACGTCCTAGTGATATAAAAAAGTATCTTGATCAATATGTTATCGGCCAAGATAGAGCTAAGATAGCAGTTGCTGTAGCTGTATATAATCATTATAAGCGAATTTTAGCCAAAGATGAGCTAGATGATGATGTAATGCTAGATAAAAGTAACATATTAATAATTGGCCCTACTGGTACTGGTAAAACACTTATTGCAGAAACTCTTGCGAAGTTTTTATCTGTCCCTTTTGCTATAGCAGACGCAACAAGTTTAACTGAGGCTGGATATGTTGGAGATGATGTTGAAAATATATTAGTACGCTTACTTCAAATTGCTAATTATGATATTTATCGAGCTCAAAGGGGGATAGTTTACATTGATGAGATAGATAAAGTTGGTAGAAAAAGTTCAAGCCCTTCTATAACTCGAGATGTTTCAGGCGAAGGAGTTCAGCAGGCATTATTGAAAATCTTGGAAGGAACTATTGCTCAAATCCCACCTAAAGGTGGTAGAAAACATCCTGAACAAAGTTTAATTCCAATTGATACAAAAAATATTCTATTTATTTGTGGAGGATCTTTTGATGGATTAGCAGAAATTATAGGACAGAGGGTCAATTCTGCTGAAATTGGTTTTACAAAATCTTTAAATAAATTGAATAATGAAGATGAAGTTCTTAAAGAGGTATGCCCTGAAGATTTAATTAAATATGGATTTATTCCTGAATTGGTAGGGCGCCTTCCTGTAGTCTCAGCAATAAATCATTTAGATGAAGCAGCATTAATGCGTGTTCTAATTGAGCCGAAAAATTCGCTCTTGAAACAATATAAAAAACTTTTTAAGATGGAAGGTATTGAATTAGAATTTAGACCAGAGGCTTTAAAAGAAGTTATTCGTTTAGCGATGGAAAGGAAATCTGGCGCTCGTGGATTAAGATCTGTTTTAGAAAACGCAATGCTAGATATTATGTTTCGACTGCCTGAATATTCTGAAGAAAGGGTGTCTAGAATTACGCTCACTAAGGAATTTATTGTTAGAGGTAAGAAGCCTTTCATTCGGCATAGACGTCGTTCTGCCTAATAAAAAAATAAACACATATTTTGAAAATTAAAAAAATCCCGATTATTTATTTATTTTGTATTAATATTATTTTCACGCAGGAAAAATATTTAAGTCCAGATGATGTAAAAGTAGAATGGCAAAACTATACATCATTTCAAAGGCAGGAATTAGTCAACTTTGCCACTTTTTTATTTGATGAACAATTTTATGAAAGGGCGTTATTAGTTTTTTTCCAATTTCTATATAAATATCCAGGAGACGAGCTAGAGATAGCAGCTTATTTTAATATTGCTAAATGTTATGAAATGATGGGCAATTGGGATTTAGCAGAAAATTATTATAATCGTATAATTAAAGAAACACGACTTGGTAGCGTTGATTCTAATGCTGCAAAATATCAGTTATTATACATTGCCCTTGAAACTGAGAATTATGATAAAATAATTGAAAGTACTTTGGAAAGTAAAGATCCATACGATCTGATTTTTCGCGCCTATGCACATTTTGAAATGTTAGACTGGAATGACTCCAGGGTCGCATTTAAAAGCGCTGAAGCTGCATTTGACCACAATTATTACTCTAAAAAAATAAAGCCATGGTATAATGCAATCAAAACAGCTGAAAATGCTCCATTAAAAAGTAAAACCCCTGCGTTACTTTCATCATTGTTCCCAGGTGGCGGCTTTATATATTTAAAGCAAAATGAAAATGCTATCGGTACATTGGGAGCATCATTATTATCCTATGCTGCAATTTTTTCATCATCATTAGTTTCTCAGCAAAAAACAATTTCTATTTCCTCAAATCGTCAAATGATTACACCAATGTCTAGTAATGTTATTTCTAAAGAAGGAAAATTTTATTCTTCTGGCGATTATTCAATACCTAATCCTTTGAAATTATCAACAAATAATCGTACTGCAATAATTCCACCTACTATTTTAGCTTTTGGGATTTATTTTGGCAGTATTTGGAAATCAGTCCAAGATATTGATGAATCTAATCGTAAGCTTGTACGCCGTTTTACAGGTAGGGTAACAAAAAAATTGAGTGTAGAAACATTCATGGATTATCCAATTCCTGACTTTGTTATAAAATAAGTACTTTTTCTTTATAAAATCATTGCAGCACCGTTATTAAATACTTAAGATACCAAGCTTTTTTGTAAGCAAAATTTGTTTTTTGATAATTAGGTATGCGTGGTCCAATATAATTGGATTTGAGAGTTGCTTCATTTGGAGCAACAAAGACAGTACAGAATCAAACATACAATGGAGAGTTTGATCCTGGCTCAGGACGAACGCTGGCGGCGTGCTTAACACATGCAAGTCAAGGAGAAA
>PASX01000006.1 GCA_002713455.1 Fidelibacterota bacterium | reverse complement strand
GAGCGAGAGACGAGATTCGAACTCGCGACATCCACCTTGGCAAGGTGGTGCTCTACCAGCTGAGCTACTCTCGCATTAAAGGGTCAAAAATTAAACTTATAGTAATAGCGAATCAAACAGATTTTGGAAAGAATTCAAATTTATTATCCTGGCGACAATAAACTACATAAGCTAGAAGCAAATATCCGATATCTCTCAAAATAGTTTGAATACCAATATTGCTTCCCCCTTCGCTACTCACCGAAAAACATCCACATTCTATGCTTATTCCTCTTGCTAACGCCTGAGAAATAGCAAAAATAAATACTATATTCATAAGCACTACTAAGACAGTGGCTCCATCCACCATCACGCCGATGATCAAACAAATGCCAGTAAATAGCTCTAGCCATGGCAGTATAAGGGCCAATAAATTTTCCAAGCCAAATGGGAGAACATGATAATTGCCAATAGCTTTCGCAAAATCATCTGGGTTCATAATTTTATCCCAGCTAGCATAAATAAAAACTGCTCCTAAGATAAGTCTACTAATAATGATTGCAGGACCTTTGAAGTATTTTATCATTAATTACTACCTTCGCTAGGATAGCCAGCGGCTGACCATTCTAACCAACCACCCTTAAAAACATACAGCTTAGTAAAGCCAGAGTCTTGTAAATCGTATGCCAAATCTTCACTGTCACCACAACCAGGATCACCACAATAAACCACTAACGGATCAGTCTTAGATTGAATAGATTCAATATTAAATATTAATTCCATAAAAAAAATATTCTTGATTGCACCCTTAATGTGACCCTGTGCATAATAACCATCATCCCTGGCATCTAAAAACAAAACGTCTTTTTCATAGAAATCCAATGCCTGCTCAAGAGAAATAGTTAATAAAAATGGTTCATCGGAGACCATATCCGCTGTTGTTGCCTGCTCAATTTCCTTAGCGAGAAGCGGAATAGATTTGGATCGAATAGTATTGGATGCTAGAGCTACTATGATAGAAAGAGCGACTAATATAGATGATTGAACAATATGATTGTTGTAATTCATCTAAGAGGTAACAGCAGACTGACTATCAAGGTCTTTACATCTTTCAAGAACCTTATCTACATCTCTTAAAACGGCTTTCTCACTGGCAACCGAACCGCTTAATGGGATCATGGTAAAGGAAGAGCGATTTTTTGCCTTTTTAAGCGTCTCCTTAGAGGTTTTTATACCATCCTTAAGTTTGGTTATTGTAGAAAGCACATTGGGGCTATTTTTATAGATATCTTCAACTTTACGTTTTGGATCTCTTTCCTGGAGTTTATTTAATCGCTGGGTATAAAGATCTAGCATTGTCATTTGACTGCTCACGTCTTGCAATGGCTTACCCTTTTCAGAAATATAAATGTCAAATCGTCCAATATTCTTACCCTGAATACCTAATTGATATTCAAATGGCCTTCCAATAACCTGCTGGATGCCCGGTCTAGTTTTCGAAGCTTCTAAACTTGAGAAAATATAATCAACTCCACTGAGATCTTTGAGGAAAGGATCGTAGTCCTTCTTTGTTGCGTTTACCAGCATAACTAAAATATCAACTTGAGGTTTTAATTCTTCAATTTTTATCTTGGCCGCATCGATATAACCTTCAACCCGAACACCCTTCATATCAACCTGTAATTCTCGTGTAACTCCAAATATTGCAATTTTTATATTATTTCTTTCAAGTATAATATGATCATTAAATAGGAGGTTATCGGTTTTTTCATCATAAAGATTTGATGAAAGAAAATTCACATCAGTAGTACGTTCAATTTCTTGGATAAAATCAAGCCCTGCGGTAAAATCTTGAACGCCAACATTATAATAATAGTCGCCCATATTAGATGTATGCTTCATTACTGTTTTTGCTCTTAACTTAGCAGATTCTTCTTTGCCTTTTGCAAAATAGTAATTCTCAAACATTGAGTCGCCGGCATCAATCAAAATTGGATCGACACCGCTTTGCTTAACTTGGCTAATATAGGTTGCTCTTCTAGGCAGACCGCCTAGTGGATTAGATTTTCATCCACAAGGGTCGAGCTGACCCCTAACATTAGATGTCACTAAAAATGTAGCTCCACTTCCTTTTGGACTTTTATCAGCACAAGAAACCAATATAAAAATAATAAATAATAGAGTTTTTATTTTTGTATGCATTTATATACCTAAATATCGTATTGTAATTTATGCAATATTAAAATTAGTAAAAAGCAGTCAGTTGTCTAACCACCAGAAGGTTTGGCTGTATGACCTTGATCAATTAAAAAAACTAATACCTTATCTCGAGCATTTCCCTGCAAAAGAATTATGCCATCTTTTACGGTTCCTCCAATTGAAAATTTCTTCTTCAATTGGCTACAGAGCTCAGAAAGTTGTTGGTTTGTACCGCTATAGCCTTTGATTAATGTTACTATCTTCCCTCCTCTTCTGCGATCGAGATGAATTCTTAAATTTTGCTTAGAGGGCATATTTTGATGAGCGGAAGATTTTTTTTTCTTATTAAAATCTGGATCGGTTGAAAAGACGATATTTGATTCAGACATCTATATAAATAGAGCGGTCCAGGTAAGACCCCATGTCATCAGCATAATAATAATTAATTCACTTAAAATGGCTATTCCAAAAAATAAAATAGCCCTTCGCATGTGTTTATTCTTATACGCATTAATATGACCAAGCGCATATAGCTGCGCTGAGAACATTTTAAATGTATTTTCATTATCATCGGTAGTTTCTGCAAAATACTTTGCAAAATCAAGGACATTGGCAAACTGGGTTATACCGCCAAAGAAAGTAATATTTACATCAGGAAGATCTTCATGGGCCATGTCATTGCGAACTCTTGGTATAATAACCATCATCAGACTGATAAGCCCAATGGTTGCAGAAATAAAATACAGAAACACCATCAACCCGCTTAAATAATTAAAATTATCAGCAGCAATCACTTTTGGGAAATGAACAATAAAAAAGACCATAAATACACCCAATAGAGACATAAGCGTAAATGCTTTTTGATCGGTGCGCTGAAGAATTAATTGCTCGCTCTGTATTATAAATAAAATTGGAGCAATATTACTTCTAACATGCTTAGATGCGAATTCCGCTGGTTCAGATGGTGCAGGAGCGCTAGGAGCTGAAGCTGAAGGGTCTAGAGATGGTTTTTTTTCTTCCATTATACCTATAAACGTGGAGCCGATCAGGATCGAACTGACGACCTCTTGAATGCCATTCAAGCGCTCTCCCAACTGAGCTACGGCCCCAAATTATATATTTTATTATCTTAAATTTAAACTCTTTTCATGAATACAAAAATAGCATTTTTATATTATATATTTAACTTAAAATTAATNATTTCAAGAAGTTGTCAGATTTGAAGCACCGGTCTCAGTTGTATAAATTTTTCCATCTCTGTAAGTTGAAAAGGCTAATACGGCTTGTGTGTTTNCATCTAAAAAAGTTACGAATGCATGCTCTACGCCAACCTCNTCATTTTCATAAAGAATTCTAACTTTATCTCGACTTATATCGCCACTCATTGCCCANTCGATTANATCTGATTTTGAAAGAATTTTTCCAGCAGAGTGTAAGGTAAATTGATAATCATCATGCAAGCATTCATCCATACTTTTTTTATCTAAAGTTTCAATGGCTTTACNCCATTTTTCTAATATGGTCATAGGAATTTCCTTTATTATTTACCCAAGTATTTAAATTTGGTTTTGTTTAGTTTTTTTGACTCACGATAGCTTTATTTAGCAAGTTTTCATTAAAATAATTTATCATTTTTCTGTATAAATTTTTTCTAGCGTTGCCTNCTGACATTCCATGCGGTCGATTAGGATAGTAAAATACATCTAATTGTTTATTGTGCTTTATAAACTCTTCCACAAGCCAAGTTGTATTTTGAGAATGCACGTTATCATCTCCAGTGCCATGAATGACCAATAGCTTTCCATTAAATCTATCAACATAAGATAAAACTGATGTTGAATCATATCCTGCTTTGTTATCTTGAGGTAGCCCCATTGATCGTTCGGTGTATATGGTATCGTATAGCCTAAAATCCATTACAGGGGCAACCGATACTCCAACATCAAATAAATCTGCATTTTTCGTTAGCATAAGACCGGTAAAATAGCCACCCCCTGACCAGCCCCATGCCCCTATTCTATTAGGATCAGCAATACCTTCGCTTATCAGGTACTTCACACCAGCTGCTGTATCCTTAGCTAAATACTTAGACATATCGCCATAGCTCAAATTTTTAAACGACTCTCCCCTACCACTCATCCCTCTAGCATCCATAGAAAATACCACGTATCCTTGATGAGCTAAATACTGATTCCAAGAGCTTCCCCATCGGTTATTAACAATTTGCGTTCCAGGCATGCCGTAACCATAGACAATCACAGGATATCGTTTATTTTTTTGATAATCAGGAGGAAGAGTAACTATTCCATCAAGGGTTGTAGTGCCATCATCGGACTTGAATTGCACGATCTGAGGATAGGTCCAATCATAGATCTCAAATTGCGATTTATCGGTTTCTAAAATAACTTTAATTAAATTGCCATCCATATCTTTAAGCAAATGCTTCTGAGGCTGTTTAAGGCTCGAAAATGAATCAATAAAGCTATCACCTTTTGGTAAAACCCTAACGGAGTGTGATCCCGCTTCATTGGTAAGTAGTTTTAAACCTGATCCATCAAAATTGATTGAATAAAATCTTGTTTCAAAGACAGATTCTTTATTTGAAGTAAAATATATTTTATTTTTAACCTCATCCACATGGACTATTCTTTTTACCTCCCATTCGCCATCTGTTATTTGGTTAATTATTTTTCCATTTTTGGAATGCAAAAATAAATGCTTCCAGCCAGTTCGCTCAGAAATCCATAAAATATTACCGTTTTTAAGAAATCGATAATTTCTATGCAAATCTACCCATCCATTTGGATCGGACTCTGTTAATCCAGCTTTTGATTTTCCATTTGATCTAGAAACGGTTAAAAATTCCCAAAAGTTTTGCAAGCGATTCATTCTCATGACAATAAGACTTTCATCACTTACCCACTTTATCCAAGGATAATATTTATCATTAGTATCTTTAATATCCATCTTTTTACTGCGCCCTCTATTGACATCAACTACAAAAATGGACATTGTAGGATTAGTTTGTCCAGCTTTCGGATAGTGTATTTCTTGCACTTTAGGGTACAGTCCTAGCTCGTCAAACATTCTAAAAACAGGCACCCTTGACTGGTCTACTTGCCAATAGGCAATATGTTTACTATTTGGAGACCAACGATAGGCGTCAAAGGATCCAAATTCCTCCTCATAAACCCATCCAAAATGCCCATTCAAGTAAGTACTAGAACCATTCTTTGTTAGTTTTTTTTCTTTTTTTCTATTTAAATCAAATACATAGAGATTGTTATCTTTTCTAACATAGGCCACTTTTGCACCATTAGGAGAAATCTTCACATTCCTTAAATCCTTGTTATTTAAAGTAATTGGAAAAACAGTTTTTGTAGGTAAATCAAGAATAAAATATTCACCATAAAAAGAGTGGCGCCATATTTTCTTTCTTTTTGTCAATAATAGTAGTTTTGATTTTGATTCATCCAAATTAAAACTGTATATAGATAGCTTTTCACCCTTCAAATAAAAAAGCGAAGAATCAACAAAAACCGTTGTATCCTGCTCGGGAAACTTTACGCTTACGATATGACCTTTATAAGAATCTTTTCCCCATGATAAGTAGCTATTTTGATCAGGAAGCCATTTCATCATCCCTAATCGAGCATATTCAAATGGCGATTTGCCTTGAACATCATCAAATGATAGGCGTTTATTTTCACCAAGCAAAAATGATAAAAACGTAATTAATACAATCTGTTTTTTAAATTTCATACAATGTATCCTTTTACTTTTTTTAATAAATCAATCATCATTATTTCATTTAATCGGCCAGTATTAACATTTCTAGGGCTAGGATGATAACATCCCCAAAGGATTTTTCCATTTGGAAGGTTATATTTTTCATCATGACCAAACGGATAATCCTTCAATATTATATTAAAATTTTGTTTAATATATCTCAAATATCCATCAAATCCAATCTTCCCTAACGCTAAAACAACTTTTACATTGGAAAGAATATGCATTTCATCTACAAAATAATCAGAGCATTGTTTTAATTCTGCTGCGGTGGGTTTGTCAAACGGAGGGACGCATTTTAAAACAGGTGTCATAAATGCATTATGCATAATCAAACCATCAGCTAATGAATCTGAATTTGATTGATTGGTTATATGCAATTGATGAAGGCATTTAATAAGAAAATCTGCAGATTTATCACCAGTAAATACTCTTCCAGTTCTATTTCCACCATGAGCTGCAGGTGCTAAGCCTAAAATTAAAAGCTTTGCACTAACATCTCCGTAGCCAGGAATAGGTTTTCCCCAGTATGTCCAATCTTGATATTGCTTTCTTTTTTCCTTTGCAACTCTTGTACGAAAATCAACAATTCTAGGGCAAGCATTACACTTGACAAGATTCTTGTAGAGCCTTGATAAGGGACCTGAGCTAATTAAAGGGTGATCAGAAACTTTAGGATGGATATTTTTACTTTTATTCATTTAAACATAATATATAAATCATTTTTCACTTAATCTTTACTTTTAATAAATTTAATTATAAATAGTATGACCAGTTGCGTTTAGAGGTAACTAAATCATAAATTCTCCACCCTTAATTGCATATTAAGCTATTTAATTTAAGGAAAAAATATATGGCAATGCTGACATCAATTCGTAATCGATCTCATGTTTTTTTATGGGCGCTTTTATTTCTATTTTTATTAAGTATGAGCGTTGGTGGACTAGTTGGTGGTGCAAATATTATTGATCAATTACTTGGTAGGGTTAATCCTGCAGAAGCTATCGGATCTGTGAATGGCGATAAAATCACGCCTGATCAGTTTAATCAAGCTGTAACAACAAGATTGAGAGCTATTCAAAATTCTGGTGCAGAAATTTCTGATCAATACCTTGAAACAATCAGACAGCAAGTATGGAATGCTTTTATCGAAGATAAGTTAATTCAGCAAACAATTGAAGATTTAGATATAAAAGTTTCTGATGATGAAATACTATATCATTTAAAAAATAATCCCCCTTTTGATATCCAACAATTCTTTTTAAAAAATAATGTTTTTGATAAAGATTCTTATATGCAAGCCTTGAATACCCCCGGTATGATGGATTGGGCTCCCATTGAGGCATGGATGCGAGAATCTCATCTCCCAAGATATAAATTACAACAAATCATAGAAATGTCAGCGGTTGTAAATGATACAGAAATAAAAGAAGAATATATAAAACGAAATATTGATTATACTATTTCAGCATTACATGTTCCAAAGAACTCAATTCAAGATCGAGTTATTAAGCCCGGAGAAAAAGAACTTAAAAATGAATATAAAAATAGAATTGATGATTTTGAAGAGCTAGAAAAAAGACATATTTCATTTATTAGCTGGCCAAAAACAGCCTCTTTTGAAGATACCAGTAGAACAAAACAAGAAGCTTTGGAAATAATAGAAAATTATAAGGGTGGTGCTGATTTTTCTGTTCTTGCTAACATTCATACTCAAGATCCTGGTAATCTGATTCCACCTGATTCTGGAAAAGGCGGAGATTTAGGCTGGTTTGAAAAAGGGCAAATGGTTAAATCTTTCGAAGATGCTGCATTTAAAGCTAGACGCGGTTCAGTTGTCGGTCCTGTACTTTCTCAGTTTGGCTATCATATAATTAAAGTTGACAGTATAAAAAACAAAGGGGGAAATAGTCATCGGGTAAAAGCGAGACACATACTGCTGAAAGTAGAGTTAGGACAGAAAACAAGAACTGAGCTAAGAAGGAAAGCCACTTTATTCAGCTACGATGCGCAAGATTATGGCCTGTCTTCAGCCGTAGACACACACAGCGTTAATATACAACAAGTAGAAAACCTTAAAGAAAATGACTTTTTTATCTCCCAAATTGGACAATTTAGATCTGCTGTACGTTGGGTTTTTAATTCAAAAATTGATGATATTTCTGATCCACTTGAAACAGAAAGTTATTATGCTGTTTTTAAATTGGACTCTATTACCCCTGCTGGTTTAGAAGATTTTGATAACGTAAGAGAAAAAATTTATAGAGACCTCATAAGCAAAAATGAATTTGATGCTACAAATTTATATGCAGAAGAGCTGAAAACTGAGATTTTGAATGGATCTAGTTTTAAATCAATCAAAGAAAATAATAATAGACTAGAACTTGTTCCTTCAGATAAAAAAAGTCTAAATAGTTCTTTTATTTCACTTGGCAGGTCTGAGCAATTGGTTGGTGCACTCATAAATTCAAAAAAAGGTGATATCTTGGGACCTGTTAAAACCGCTAGAGGTCATGGTATTATCAAGGTAATGGAAATTGAAAAGTTTGACTCAACAAACTGGGTATCAACTAAAAATAATATTCGAACAGATTTAGCTAATAAAAAAAAGCGTGAGGTTTATAGCGACTGGATGCAAAGTTTAAAAGATGAGGCTCAAATAATCGATAATAGAAAATTTCACTTCTAAATAGATTGTTTTATTCTTTTAACTTGGGCTGAATTTTGGTTCTCACAATCCATGAGGAAGATAAACCTTCCTTAACTAATGTCATTCTTAATTTTTCTGCATTGTCCCTATCGAGAAAATCACCAATTCTTACTTTGTAATTCGGCGCTTCAAAAATAATATGAATACCCTCATCAATCTTAAATGATAATTCTTCTTTTATATCCTCTGCCTTTCGACGGTCTTGAGTAGCAAATACTTGCACTCTAAATCCTTCTATGTCAGCTGGAATAGAGTCATTATTAGAGCTAATTGCGACTTTTGAGCTAAAAGAAGAAGAAAGAGGATTTACAATCTGTGGCCAATTTAGTTCAGGGTCAATGAGTAGATCTGGATTAAAGTCTATTTTTTTGTTTTGGGAATAAATTAGGTTAAACACTAAAATTGGAATAATTATTTTCATATCTCTCTTAATTGTTTAGATGGAATCCAACCCTTTTTTCCATCTAGCAATATTATTTCACTCCAACCTATTTGAGTATCTTGGATTTCAACTTTTGTCCCTTCATGTATTCTAAAGACAACATTTTCCCCTCTCATAATTGGGGCCGACCTAACATCAATCGCCGTAGAAAGAACTATAGCATAAGAATTATCAGAAATACTCCAGTATTTATCAAATGCCATCCAAGAAGACGTAAAAATAGTTACCATCAATAAATATGAAAGAATAGAATTAATTCTTTTTGAAATATATGAGAAGTAGTGCATTGCAAATCTTATAGAAAATAAAAGTAAAAAAAACCCAACTATACCAAGTAAGTCTATTAGCCTAAGCTTTTCAATAGTTTTTTTATATAAAGATAAAATATATAAATCATCTGGAGGAATAATTCTATCCATAACCATACTCCTTAAATATTTTAAATTAAAGTTTATATCAGAGTCCCTCGGATCAAGTATGTAAGCTTTCTCTAGTGCCCAAATAGAATTTCCAATATCTCCATTTCTATAGTAAGCATTTCCTAAATTATAGTATATATTTTCATGTTCAACGTGCTCTAAAATTTTTTCATAATTAAAAATAGCTTGAACAAAGTTTTCTGATTTATAATTACTATTACCTTCTTTAAATAAACTATCATATCCTTGACTAAAAACTAGATTTAATAGAACTGAAAATATCAATAATTTTTTCATTATAGTTTTTTATCTGTCTCTTTTAACAATTTTGTAATTTCAATCTTAATATCTTTAGCTTTTTTATTTGATCCTGGTGAAAAGCGATTTGCATCACAAGTTTTAGCTAAAGAAATAATCTTAATTAATAAATTAGCTGGTAATTTTGGTTTCAAAATATTTTCTAGAATCAAGGGGTCGAGTTTATCTGAGCGTAGATATAGCTTTGACTTAAAATATTTATACATAACATAAGAAAAGTGCGCAAAGGGGTCATGGGATTCTTTATCAATATCCTTTAATGCTGTTTTTAATGCTCTTCGATTAATTCTGAAATCGAGAGAATTAATCCTCTGGTTATTTACTCGAACAAAAACTGCTGGAAAAAGGAAAAAAGCAATTGATAAAATATAAGAAGTTAAAACCCAAAATGGAAGCGATCCTTCTGACGAAAAGAGTTTAATCGTTGAGTCGGTTTTAATGTACCGAATATCATTAGCAATTAAATTAACATCTTCTCTTCTATTATTGCCAAAAGCAGTAGATATCGCTTCACCTGGATTTACAACTAAAGACAATGGCTTGGATTTAATAGTAAAAAATTGATCTAAATCTGGATCAAAATATGTAAGCGCAATAGGATTAATACTATAGGACCCTGACTGTCTGGGGATAAGGATATATTCAAATTTTTGTTCTCCAGTTATCCGGTCTCTAAATTCATCTCTTTTGAATGATGATGTAGGTGGAAAAACTTCCATATTTTTTGGAAATTTAATCTGATTAATTTTAAACTGATTTAAATTTCCTGTTCCTTTTAATAAAACATGAAGTGAAACAGCCTCGTTAACAGCTACGTTCAAAGTATCTAGCCAAGTATCAATTGAAAATTGACCTACTGCACCAGTGAAATCAATTGGCGGTTCTTTTGGATAAGAAACAACGCTGATTGTTAATGTATCTGACTCAATGAATTTTCTCTGCGTCTCTTGAAACATTGAATTAAAAAATGGGTCATCAAATACACCCCTTCTTTTTCTTTGAGAAACCTCAACATTGCAAATTGCTGTCATTGGAGATATTTTTAAATCTCCAATTTGCGTAGGAAACATAGCAGATTTATATAGAGTTGCAACTCTATAAGTTATACCATTTATTTGTTTAGTATTGGTAAATCTAGCAGCTCTAGCTGGCAACAAATCTTCTTTCCAAAAACCTGTGGTTTTTGGGTATTCAATATCTTCCACAGAAAGAGGAAGTTGAGAAAATAAACGATAGGTTATTGTAACCTGTTCTCCTAGATGAACCTGTTCTTTATCGGGTTTAGCCTCAATAAATAAGTTAGCTACTTGAGCTCTACCAAATCCCTTTTCAACTACTATCCCAATAGGATTTGTTTTATAAATTTTATTTCCTACCCTAACATTTAGCGATGGAATATTTAATTTTCCGCTTTGCAATGAAAGCAGTGTCCAGGTAAGGCTTCTAGAGCTAGTCATGGAACCATTTACCCATTGAATATTAGTTTGCTGTGAAGGGCCACTGATAACTTTAAAATTGTTAGTAAAAGGTGAAATATCTACACTTGGCGACTCATCGGCATTTAATGCAACAATCTTAAAACTAAAAGTTTCGGATTTAGAAATATTATTTGCATCCACTGATGCCGTCACTGAAACTTGCGCATTTAAATAAAGTGTAGTCGCAATAATAGTAAAAAATATTTTAATCGATCGAAAAATCATTACCAATCTTTTAATAGCTTCTTAGTTTTTGTTCTTTTTAGTTGCTGTTTCTGCATTACTTTTTCATCATTTTTAATAGCATCTAATATACTCTCAGCCTTTTTTAAATCTTGTGATTTTTTTTCATCCTGTGGTTGTTGTTTCTCATCTTTGTTTTCATCATCTCGCTCATCATTATTCTTATCCTCCTTCTTATTCTTCTCATCTTTGTTATCATCGTCTTTCTTCTCGTCGTCCTTCATATCTTCATCCTTCTTCTCATCATCTTTCTTATCATCCTCCTTCTTCTCCTCATCCTTCTTCTCCTCATCCTTCTTCTCTTCATCTTTCTTATCGTCATTTTTTTCTTCATCTTTCTCTTCGGGAGGATCTTTTTGATACTTTATGAATTCATAATTATATCTTGCCTCATCATCTTCAGGATTCAGTTCTAATGCCTTTCTATAGAAAGATAATGCTTCATCTAATTTTTGATTTTTAAAACTTATATTACCTAGATTATAGAGAGCTTTTGACTTTAATTGATCTTCTGATAATGATAAGGCTGCATTAAATGAAGATTGTGCTGTTTTAAGGTTATCCTGCATAAACAAAGCTGAGCCTTTGCCAAACAGAGCTTCAGGATTATCTAAGTCATCAGAAAGTATCGAATCATAATATTCTTGAGCTGATTTATATTTTTTATTTCTATAATCTTGAACTCCTTGATCTTGAGCAAAAATATTATTTAATAAAACATAATAAATAAGCAATAAAAATAGATTTTTTTTCATTATTAATTCTTCCTTGTTGAAATCAGCATGCTTGCAATCATCAAACAAAGTGATAAAAGACCAAATTTTTGATATTGTTCTTCAAACTCAGAATAAACATGAGACTTTACTGTTCTTTTTTCCATAGAATCAATTTGATTAAGTATATTTTTATAATTTGAAGGTTTATTATTAAATCTGATGAAGGTCCCCTTACCTGCATCAGCTATTTCTTCTAAAATCCTTTCATTTAATTGAGATGTAACAAGTTTTCCTGAACTATCTTTTTTATATTCTGTTATACCGCTATTATTTGTATTTGGGATGAGCGATCCCGCAATTGTTCCAACTCCTATAGTATGTATAACCATACCTCTCCTTGAAGCCTGTCTCGCTAAACTGATAGCTTCTCCCTCATGGTCTTCTCCATCGGTAATCAGTATTAATACTTTATATTTTGAATCATCTTCTGAAAACGCATTAAGGCCAGTCTGAATAGCCGAACTTAAGGCAGTTCCTTGAGTTGGAATCATGTTGGTATCAATTTGATCTAAAAAAAGATGGGCAGCTTCATAATCAGTAGTTAACGGTAAATACAAATGACTAGAACCAGCAAAAACAATAATTGCAACTCTATCACCCTTTAAATTTTGTATCATTTGTGAAACTTCAAATTTAGATTTATCCAATCTTGTCGGCTTAATATCTGTACCTCTCATGCTTGAAGAGACATCGATACAAAACACTAAATCAAGCCCTTTTCGATCGATTGGTGCCAGCCTAATACCAATCTGTGGTCCAGATGCTGCAAATATCAAAATTGATATTGATAAAAGAATTAAATTTTGTTTTATTTTTNCTTTCTTCAGATCAATTTTTTCAAATAATACTTTTTTGATATTTTCAGGTGTATTTGAGAGTATTTTTATCTTTTTAGCTCGCACAATATCAATAAATAGTATTAAAAAAAATGGTATGTACAAAAAGAGGATGTATGGAAATCTAAATTCAATCAAAACCATCTCCTAAAATATAACCTACCTAAAAGATTCCCGCCAAGACCTAGAGCTAACGCTGGAATAAACAACCATCCGTAAAGTTCTCTATATTGTGTAAAAACTTTGATTTCTACCTCTGTACGCTCAAGAGCGTTGATAGTAGAGTATATCTCCTTAAGACCTTCAGTATTNGTTGCTCTGAAATATTGACCNCCAGTTTGCTTTGCGATTGCCTTNAGTGTTTCCTCNTCAATTTCGTTCCTAATNTAACCNCGCCCTGGAATAAATGATACATCTTGATTNGTNCCAGCACCAATTGTATAAATTTTAATACCAAATTGCTTTGCTAANTCTGCAGCTGTATTTGGNTCAAGCTCACCTGCATTATTACTACCATCGGAAAGCAAAATCATTACTTTTGATTTTGCATCAGAATTACGTAATCGATTGGTCGCATTAGCAATTGCCATTCCAATAGCAGTTCCGTCGTATGATTGCTGTGCAACTTTAATTTCACTCATTAGTGATAATAAAACTTCATTATCAATAGTTAATGGGCATTGAATGAATGACTCACCTGCAAAAACTAGAATTCCTAGCCTATCACCCTTTCTTTGATTTATAAAATCTTTAGCGGTTTTTTTTACTACCTCTAATCGGTTTGGCTGAAAATCTGTAGCAAGCATTGAAGAGCTAATATCNATAACTAAAACAATATCAACGATTTCAATATTTTTTTCTTGCAGACTTTCTATCAATCTGGGGCGAGACAGTCCTAAGATAATC
Source organism: Fidelibacterota bacterium (assembly GCA_002713455.1). Classification (GTDB taxonomy): domain Bacteria; phylum Fidelibacterota; class Marinisomatia; order Marinisomatales; family TCS55. The sequence goes on along the minus strand of PASX01000006.1, from coordinate 2,465 downwards.
AAAAACATTGAGAGATATTGAATAAAGCTTAACAGTCTTTTTTTGTAGACACCTTTTCTAATCATCTTTTCTGAAATTATTGATTTTGATGAAATTCTAAANGANCCNTCTTTTGATNTTGAAAGAANTGATTTATAAATGAAGANTAAAGGGAGTANTGCNANNATAAGCAAATACCAAGGATTGCCAAGTATNATCATATTNATTTANTTTTTTAANTANAAAACGAAATANGNAGAAAANTGTTTCTAATAAAANAATNTAGAAACANNTNNTAATTAATAATTTGAAGANTTAATTTATAAATNTATNCTTCTTTATCTTCNTCAGGCGTNTCAACGCTTTCTTGNACNTCTTTAAGTTCATCCTTAACNCCATCNACAGCNCCNTTNAANTCTCTGATGCCCTGNCCNAATCCTCTTGCTAANCCNGGTAATCTTTTTGCTCCAAAAATAAGAAGNATAACTAAAGCAATTAGAGCTATTTCCCANCCGCCAGGCATTCCTGCAAAAATTATATCATTGTNTAACATGGTATCCTCCAAATTATTATANAATTANTAAAAGGTATANCNAATTTATTAATNTTATCGGAAATACCGCAAAAAATAATAGGCAACNGAAAATCCAATAATGCTCGTAAAATTAAAGGTTATGCTCAAGCCAAATTGAATAGAAAACATAATTAAATCTAAAGAAATAACCCCTGAACCATCAGGTGTTAAACCAGCCAAAGAGAAATCAATGCTTCTTAAAAAAAATTCACGCACTACGCTATCAGGAAGAATCCAGCCTAATAATTCCCCTAAAAGGGTGCCAAAAAGGGTGCCAAAAAATAAAATTAATACGATAATTCCTATAGAGCGTTTATTCATTTTTGTACCTTAGCTAAAACTGTTTTTCCACCCTTAACCTTGTCACCTTCTTTTACACAGATATTAACATTAGAAGATACAACTAGATCAGTTCTACTCCCAAAACGAATAAAGCCTAACCTCCCACCCTTTATAACGCTCATTTTAGGCTCTGCGTAGCATAAAATTCGACGAGCAAATATACCAGCTATCTGTTTTATTTTATATTTAAGTTTTTCATGAGATACTATGGTAACTACTTGCTCATTTACATCAGAGGCATTATGATTAAATGCAGCAAAAAATTCTCCACTTTTTACATCAATATTTTGAACAATTCCATCAAAAGGAAATCGATTTACATGAACATCAAAAATATTTAAATATATTGAAATAAGATGAGACGAATTACCAACATCATCATCATCTATAGTTTTGATAGAAAGGATTTTACCATCCGCAGGAGAAGTAATCGCAGAAGAATCATTGGGTATACTTCTAACTGGGTCTCTAAAAAAATACAAACTAAACAAAAACAGTACACCTAAAGCATAATATAATAAAATTAAAATTTGGTTTTCAAAGGCATAGGCATACACCCCTAATGGAAATATAATTAATAATAAAGGTATGAGAACAAAACGACCTTCTTTAGCAATCATTCTACAAGCTATCTAAAATTAAATATCTATTTATTATCCTACCCTCTCGCCAAACCTTTAATGATATTCGATCGCCTGGCCTAAGATCGAGAACTGCAATAATTTCATATATATCTTGCAGGCTAGAAACATTTTCATTTTCCACGCTAAGAATAACATCCATATATTGCAATTTGGCTTTATCTGCTGGACTATTTGGAGCGATTTGAGCAATAATGACTCCATTATTTGACTTCATTTTCCATAGTCTTGCCGTACGGGAATCCAAAGATTGACCGCGAATACCTAAATTAAAACCGCGAACAATCTTTCCTTTTGATCTTAATTCTTTGACGATCCTTAATGCGCGATTAATTGGAATTGCAAAACCTATACCAATAGAGCCTTGCCTGTTTCTACTACCAGTATAAATAAATGTGTTTATACCAATTACCTCACCTTTTACATTAACTAAAGGACCGCCACTGTTACCTGGGTTTATAGCAGCATCAGTTTGAATCATATTTTGAAATACCTTACTTCCCTGTTTCCCAAAATTCATATTTTTTCCACTTACAATACCAACTGTGGCAATAGGTTGTTGATTTGCATCAAATAAGCCAAATGGATTTCCAAGCGCAACAACCCACTCACCAATAATTAACTTATCCGAATCTCCTACTTTGACGTATGGAAAACTGTCACCATCCAGTTTTAACAAAGCAAGATCGGTAAGCTGATCAACGCCAATAACTTCAGCTTCATATTCATTGCCTCCAGGCAGTGTCACAATAATTTTTGATGCATTTTCAACTACATGATCATTTGTAATAATATAACCATCTGGACTTATTACTACTCCTGATCCAGAGCTTTTTACTTCTCTTAAATTTAACTCTGGTGGAAAAAGCTGAGAGAATAACGGATCTCTTTGAAATTGCTCATACCATTGGTTTACTGAGTAGCGCTGT
>PASX01000005.1 GCA_002713455.1 Fidelibacterota bacterium | reverse complement strand
AGAAACACCAGGAATAGGTGGGCATATATCAACCTTTGCATCCGCAGCAACTCTTTATGAAGTTGCTTTCAATCATATTTTCAAAGGACCTGATCATAAGGATGGAGCCGATTTAATTTTTTTCCAGGGGCATGCATCTCCAGGTATTTATGCGAGAGCATATCTAGAAGGAAGGTTAGATGCTAAACATTTACATAACTTCCGAAGGGAACTATCAGAAGAGGGTGGACTTTCATCCTATCCACACACATATTTAATGCCAGATTTTTGGCAATTNGCCACGGTATCAATGGGNTTGGGTCCAATAATGGCAATATATCAAGCTCGCTTTATGCGTTATTTATCTGATCGAAATATAAAAAAAGANTCCTCAAGAAAGGTTTTTGCATTTTTAGGTGATGGNGAAATGGATGAGCCTGAGGCTCTTGGTGCATTAACTTTAGCNTCACGAGAAAAATTAGATAATCTTATTTTTGTTGTTAATTGCAATCTTCAAAGATTAGATGGCCCAGTAAGNGGNAATTCAAAAGTTATACAAGAATTAGAAGGNGCATTTAGAGGTGCTGGNTGGAACGTAATAAAANCAATATGGGGTGGTGATTGGGATGANTTGATTGAAAATGAATCTAATGAGTTACTTTTAAANAGATTAGAGGAAATTGTTGATGGTGATTTATTAAAATATATTGTAGAAGATGGTGCATATATACGTGATCATTTTTTTGGTAAATCATCTGAACTTTTAAAAATGGTTGAGCATCTTTCTGATAAACAATTAGAACGATTGAGATTAGGTGGACATGATCCTGAAAAAATGTANGCNGCNTATAATGAGGCAATTAATNATAAAGATGGNCCTACAGTAATATTAGCAAGAACTATAAAAGGNTATGGATTNGGNGAGGCNGGAGANGGTAGAAATATCACACACAATCAAAAAAAACTTAATGAAAAAGAGCTTCTATACTTTAGNGATAGATTTAANCTCAAGTTTACTGATGAAGANGCAATGAANGCTCCTTTCTATCGNTTTAATAAAAACTCTAAAGAATATAAATANCTTANAAAGCAAAGGAANAAGCTCGGAGGGTTTTTNCCATCACGNATTGATNAATCNAANAATTTGAAAGTTCCAAATATTTCTATNTTCAAGGAATTAATNGACGGAAGTGGAGANAGAAAAATATCTACAACTATGGCNTATGTTAGATTAATCACTTTATTAACTAAGGATAANAATATAGGTAAAAATATTGTTCCAATAATNCCAGATGAAGCTCGNACATTTGGNATGGACCCATTNTTTAGACAGCTTGGNATTTATTCTAGCTCNGGNCAACTTTATGANCCNGTTGATTCAGATCAATTNTTGTATTATAAAGAAGCAACTNNTGGACAAATATTAGAAGANGGAATCAATGAGGCNGGNGCTGTATCATCATTTATTGCAGCNGGNACTAGNTANAGCAATCATGGTATTAAGATGATACCTTTTTATATTTATTATTCAATGTTTGGATTTCAAAGAACATGGGATNTGATTTGGGCTGCTGGAGATATGAGAGCAAGGGGGTTTTTGTTAGGAGGNACNGCTGGAAGAACNACATTAAATGGTGAAGGATTACAACATCAAGATGGACATAGCCATTTAGCNGCTGCAGCAACNCCTAATATTAAAGCTTACGATNTAGCNTATGGATACGAAATTGCTACAATTATACATCATGGCCTTGTTGAAATGTGTGAAAANAATAAAGATGTTATTTATTATTTAACTTTGGAAAATGAAAATTATGAGCATCCTCCAATGCCANNCAANATCCAAAAAGATATAATAANTGGTTTATATAAAATNAAATCAACGAGACACNCCTANNGTAAGANTTTTAGGNAGTGGNCCCTTAATGNGAGAAGTNCTTGANGCTGAAAANCTATTAAAAAAAGATTGGGGAATAGAAGCTGGGNTTTGGAATGTAACAAGTTTTAGTGAACTGAGAAGAGATGCTGAAGAAACTGANCGNTGGAATCTTCTTCATTCAGATAAAAAACCTAAAAAATCACATTTAGANAAATGNNTAAGTANAAATAATGTTCCAACTATAGCTGTTTCTGATTATGTAAAAATGGTTTCTGAACAAATTGGTCCATATGTTCCTGGAGATTTTTATGCATTAGGGACTGATGGTTTTGGTCGTAGTGATACTAGAAAAAATTTAAGAAAATTCTTTGAAGTTGATCGTTATTATGTAGTCCTTACTGCATTAAAAGCATTAGCTTTAGATGGAAAGATTGAAACAACTAAAATAAAAAGTGCTATGAAAAAATATGATTTAGATCCTGAAAAACCTAGCCCCATAACTGTGTAGAATAATAGATGATTAAAGAAATCAAACTACCAGACTTAGGAGAAGGAATTGATAGCGCCGAGGTTAGTGAAATNAAAGTATCAAANGGTGATTCAATNAANNCNGANGATACAATTATTGTACTAGAATCAGATAANGCATCAATGGAAATTCCATCTGAAGTAAGCGGAAAAGTAAGTANGNTTTCTGTTAAAGTTGGNGATGAGATTAAGACAGGNCAANTATTAATTGCTGTTGAATTAGATAACAAAACTAAAAAAGTAGATNCTCCACCAGAAATTAAAAAAGAAAANCCCNAAGCTGANAATNATGATAAAGANGCTAACANCGATTCNAANNAAGNTCTCAAGTTACAGGAAGACNNTNATCCTGNTAATAATAAACAAANTTTTGCTTCGCCAGGAGTCAGAAGACTTTCTAGNGAATTAAATATTAATTTAAATATAATAAAAGGAACTGGACTTAAAGGTCGTATAACTAAAGATGATCTTAACAATTATATTAAACTTCAAATGGCCATGTCATCAGGATCCATTGCATATCAGCAACCTGAAGTTGATTTTTCTCAATGGGGAGAGATAGAGATTCAGAAACTAACTAAAGTTAATATAATTACAGGAAAGCGGCTTCANGGTGCATGGCAGAATATTCCTCATGTAACTCAATTTGATGAAGCAGATATCACAGATTTATATCAGTATAGACACGATATAAATCAAAAATCTGCTAAAAAGAAAATGAAATTAACTTTTCTACCTTTTTTTATTAAAGCAGTTACAATAGTTCTTAAAGAAATGCCCAAATTCAATAGTTCATTAGATTATAATGAACAAAATCTTATACTTAAAAATTATTTTAACTTAGGTATTGCGGTTGATACGCCTAATGGTTTACTAGTTCCAGTTATAAAAAATGTAGATAAAAAATCACTTGNTGAATTATCAATCGAGCTTTCAGATTTAAGCGATAGAGCTAGAAATAAAAAACTTAGACCAGAAGAATTAAAATCTGGAACTTTTACTATTTCAAGTCTTGGGGGTNTAGGTGGAAAGTTTTTTACACCAATAATCAACCCACCTGAAGTTGCNATACTCGGTATATCNAGNAGCTGGTGGAAAGATGTTTATAATCAAAAAANAAANAAACAATCTTTAAAATATATTATGCCTTTTTCANTNTCATATGACCATAGNGTNATTGATGGAGTTGCTGGGTCCACNTTTACCTCAANATTGATTAAGGTACTTGGAGATATTTCAAATTTTCAGGATAAATAAATGAGTAAAACTACGGAAGTAGAGATTGCTGTAATTGGTGCAGGGCCGGGCGGGTATGCAGCTGCGTTTCGGGCTGCTGATCTCGGGAAAAAAGTTATATTAATTGACCGCGACCCTACGCTTGGTGGTGTATGTCTAAATCGAGGCTGCATACCATCAAAAGCGCTTTTACATATTGCCAAGGTGATGGATGAAACAAATAACCTTTCTAAAATGGGAGTATCATACAATAAACCTGATATTGATTTAGAGAAAATAAGATTACATAAAAATAAAATTGTATCACAACTTAATCAAGGTATTGACAAGATGGCTAAAGCTCGAGGTGTTGAAACGATACAAGGCTTAGCTAGCTTTAAAAATAATAGTGAACTAGAGGTAAGAACTAAATCATCGAATATCAATATAAAATATGAAAAATGTATTATTGCCACGGGTTCAACTTCAGGAATGATTCCAGGTATTTCTATAAAGCATGATTCAATTTTAACTTCTAGAACTGCTCTTGAATTAGTTGATATACCAAACAAATTACTTGTTATAGGGGGTGGAGCTATTGGCTTAGAACTTGGCCAAGTGTATGCTTCTTTAGGTTCAAAAGTTACTATTGTTGAATTCATGCCTACTATAATTCCAGGTGCTGATGAAGATATTGTTAAGCCTCTTTATAGAAAACTAACCAAACAATTCGAATCAATTTTATTATCATCAAAGGTTACAAATCTAGAAGTACAAAAGAATAATTCAATAAATGTATCAATTGAAAATGGTAAAGGGGTAACTAATGATAATTATGATAAAGTATTAGTTGCGATAGGTAGAAAACCAAATACAGAATTATTAAATCTCAATAATACAGATATTAAATTGAATAGTGAGGGCTACATTAATGTAGATGTTTATCAAAGAACATCGGTAAAAAATATTTTTGCAATTGGCGATATTGTAGGAAACCCAATGCTTGCCCATAAAGCCACGCATGAAGGAAAAGTTGCAGCNGAGGTTTGCTCAGGACACCCNGCTGCAATGGATTATAAAGCTATTCCATCTGTAGTATACACGGACCCTGAGGTTGCATGGGCAGGGCTTAATGAAGTAGAAGCAAAGTTAAATAAAGTAAATTATACAAAAGGTGAGTTCCCATGGGCAGCCAGTGGGAGAGCAATTTCTATGGGAGCAAATCAAGGTAAAACAAAAATTCTTTTTGATCCTGAAACTAAAAGAGTACTTGGTGTGGGTATTGTTGGACCAGGTGCAGGAGATATGATTTCCGAGGGCATGCTATCTATTGAGATGGGTGCCGATGCTGAAGATATATCATTAACTATTCATCCTCACCCTACAGTTGGTGAAACTTTTGCAATGGCAGCCGAAGTATTTCTTGGAACTATTACGGATCTTTATGCCCCAAAAAAATAATTATAAAGATTTTGAATTTATCAAAACGTCTGGAGATATTGATGAGTTCATTCTGTCTAGAAATGATTTAAGGGTCTTATTACTGGAAGACCATGCTGCTCCTGTAACAACTCTAATGGTAACATATCATGTGGGTTCGCGCAATGAGGCAATAGGCTATACCGGTTCAACACATCTATTAGAACATTTAATGTTCAAGGGATCAAAAAATTATAATAAAGAAAATGGAACAGCTATTTGGACAGAATTACAAAGTATTGGAGCACAAATAAATGCAACTACCTGGAATGACCGAACTAATTATTTTGAAGTTGTCCCAAGTGAACATTTAGAAAAAGCTATTGCTATAGAGTCAGATCGAATGAGATATGCATTCTTAAGAGATGAAGATCGTCAGCCAGAAATGACTGTAGTACGAAATGAGTTTGAACGTGGAGAAAATAGTCCATTCGATGTTTTAGATAAAAATATTTGGGCAACAGCATATCAAGCCCACCCGTATCATCATTCAACAATTGGCTGGAGATCTGATATTGAAAATGTCAGCACGCAAAGGCTCAAAGAATTTTATGATACATATTATTGGCCAAACAATGCAACGGTAACAATCATTGGTGANATAGANAAAGAAGATGCTTTAAATCTAGTTAATAAATATTTTGGAGAACATTCAAAAAGCACACATGATATNCCTGATATGTATACTGAAGAACCTGACCANGANGGGGAAAGGCGAGTAACCGTAAATCGCAAAGGACAAACTGATATTGTAGCGNTTGCACATAAAACNCCTCCAGGTCTGAGNTCTGATACCTATGCATTNCATCTGCTNAGTAAAATTTTTGCAGATGGGAAATCAAGCAGATTGCACAAAGCATTAATAGATCCTGGNTTNGCAACNTCATTATTCATGTATGATTTCCCATTTAAAGATAACGGNTTGTTTATNACTTACGCATTTTTAAATCCNGGNGAAAATCATAAAAATATNGAAGATATTATCNTNAGTAATTATAGNGATATAATANAGAATGGNGTAACTNATGATGAAATCAATAGNGCTAAGGCNCAAACNAAAGCNACCGTTGCTTTTAGTCGAGATGGTTCATATTCAGTTGCAAGTGCAATTAATGAAGCACTTGCTATTGGTGACTGGACTTTTTACACAACTTTTCTTGAAAAGATCAATTCTGTATCAAAAAAGGATATAATGAAAATTGCTCAAAACTATCTTATTGATAAGTACAAAACAACAGGTTGGTTTATTTCAAGTAATAATGGAAATATTTAATTGGGATTTTTTGAAAATCAAGTAAGCATCTCTAGTCCTATTACTGGAATAAAAACTTATATAATTCCTACAATGGCAAAAGATGTAGTAACATTCTCAGGAAGTTTTCGCGGTGGATCTATTCACTGCTCAAATAATAACTCAAAAATTTCTACATTAACATCATCAATGATTGATAAGGGTACAACCACTAGAAATAAATTTGAGATTAGTGAAACATTAGATGCAGTTGGTGCAGAAATAAAATTTGGGTCTACACAACATCACACTTTTTTTACATGCCATTGTCTAAGAGATAATATTGCGATGGTTATTGATATTTTATCTGATGAATTAAAAAATCCACTATTTGATGAAGTTGAGTTAAAAAAATTAAAAAAAAGAATGATTGGTCAAATTGAACAATCAAGAGAGGACACAAAAAAACANGCNCATATTTTGTTTTCACGAAAACTATATCCTGAAAANCATTTAAACTATAGATTAAATACAGATGAAACTATTGAATATATTAATTNAATAANAAAAGANGATCTTGAAAAGTTTCATAGNAAAGCNTATGGATTNGGAACTATAAATATTGCTGCGGCTGGTGATATTGATGAACAATTATTTAATNATCAGATTAATAAAGCCTTTAGTAATTATAATNCGCAAAATCTAAAAGATGTTGAAAATAAATTAAAGGCAAATCCATCGGATAAANTTNACGAAACTATAATCATAAATGATAAAACGAGTGCTGATATATATATAGGACAACCGATTGGAATTGACCGTGAACATAATGACTATTATGCGCTAATGATGGGAATTTATATACTTGGTGGAAATTTTTCTGCACGACTAATGCAAACAGTACGAGATGAACAAGGGTTAACATATGGCATTGGATCATCAATAGGTGGAGTAAAATTTGGTTTAGACGGATATTGGAGTACATGGGGGACATTTGCGCCAGACCTGATAGAAAATGGAAAAGCAGCTACAATGGATCAAATAAATAATTGGTATAAGAATGGTATTACAAGCGATGAGCTTGATTCAAAAAAATCTACAATCACTGGGACTTTTAAAGTAGGTATGGATACAACTGGGGGACTTGTTAGTCAAATTTTATCAAACGCTGAAAGAAATAAAGATATAAAATATTTAGATAAATACGTTAATAGAATTAATGATTTAACTGTTGAACAAGTAAATTCAGCAGTTATTAAATATATTGATCCAGATAAATTAACTGTTGTTTCTGCNGGGTCTTTCAATAATAAGTAATGAAAGTTATTCTTATCGCTGCTGTAACCCATGACGGGTTTATTGCGCGGCACAGNAANGAAATTATCACTTGGTCAAAAGATCTACATTTATTCAAAAAACAAACATTAAATCATCCTGTGATAATGGGGTCNAATACCTATAATTGTATGGAAACTGAACTAAAGAACAGNGAGGTAATTGTTTTTCATCGCAAAAATAAACCATACGAAATATTAAAAAAATTAAATAATAATAAATGTTTTATTGCTGGTGGTGGAATAACAAATAAAGAATTCTTCCCTTATCTAACCAACTTATACATTACTCCCCATCCTTTAATATTTGGNAGAGGAATAAGATTATTTAAAGACAAAATTAAAGAACCCAAGCTTTTATTAGAAAATGTATTAGTAGTTAATAAAGATGAAAATATATTTCAATATCAATATAAAATTTTAAGTAGCTAATTAAAATGAAGATATAATTTTAAATATGAAACCATTTTCAAATGGCTGCATATATCTACAAATTCCATTGCTACAATAAACCCCACCTCTTTTTGAACCATATGACAATGAAAATCNATGATCCTGCTTAAAATTATATGTTATTTCCANNCTTGCCCATGTTAATTCATCATTGAATAATTTACTTATTAAGCGCTCCAAAGAATTATTATGACGATCAGTATCTAAAACAATTTTCTCTTCAGTGTCGGTATAATCAATACTAAAATTCATTGACCATTTTGGTGAATATGAATATCCTAAATTAATATATCTATTAATTTGTGAAGGTTTTGAAAAGCTCGATGAGAATTGTTCCGAGGTTAATTTATCATTATACCTAATAATTCCCTTTTTTAGATTCTGGTATTCAAATATAAAATCAACACTACGATTATCAGTTAACCTGTAAGTATATGTAATCGGTAATGTATAGGCAGATCTGAATTCATAACTATATCGATTTGATGATGTTAAATCAGCACTAAGAAATTGCTGATTTTCATATAGCTCTAAAATATCTCTCATAGATGAAAAACCAAATTTATAATAACTTTTACCATTATTATTAAATCCATCTATTTCAAAATAAACTTCTTTAAATGGATTAAAAAAATCATTGCTATTAGGAAATAATAATCTGGAATTATTTTTTTTAATTTTTGTCCATTCATAATTATCATTTATTCGCCATTCATAGTTTCTACTAGCATTAGAGTAACTAAATAAAAATGAGGAACTATGAGATAATTTCCCCTTTATATTAAGATTATATCCAACCTCATCATTATAGTCAATAATATGCGTAATGCGTGATAGTAAATACGAGCTATGAAGTTGAAACACTGTGGGCATTTGTTGAATTGGTATTATACCAGTTTTATTATTTACAAAATCCCATCGTTCAGTTGGATTTCGAAATGAAAAAAGATAATTTTTATANGTTAGTCCAATTGATACTGGTTTTAAAAAAATTAATTTTTCTTTATAAACCGTTAAATCAGCGAATATTCCTGATCCGTTATTATCTTTTNAAAGATATTCAAAGATTAAATCTAGTTTATCTGAAAAATAATCAATGTTTAAACCAATTAGTTTGTGAGNATTCTGTATATATGTATCACTTACATTTTTGTCAAATTGTTTTGCTGATATAAAATGAATACCACTAGAAAAATTATTATGTGTAAAGTTTATTCTACTTCCATATAAATCATACTTAGATTTATAATTTGGGATTCTTTCATCATATCCTGAGATTTGATTGGAGCTTCTCATTATTTTTTGATTACCAGCTAATATTATAAAATCAAAGTTTTTTCTAGATAATGATAGTAACGCCCCTCTTATTCCTGTATCCAAATCTATACTTTTATCATCAATACTATTTAGTATCATACCATTCCCCCAATACTCATATATGTCACCAATTTTNAATTGTGCAAAATCACCAACATAGTCTAATCTTAATTTTCTTATACCTTTGTAATCAGGTCCTAATATTGGGGGTTCTGAAAACTCTAACTCCAGCCAACTCATCCAGTTTCCACTTGTAATATTTAAATTTATTATATTTTCAAAATAGTTATAATGATTTTGACTATTAGCGTAATTGGATGAAAGATTAGAAGAAACAGATATTTGGCAAAATATTGTTGTGGGTATAAAGAAAAAAAATAAATACCTAATAAATGAAAACATTTTTCAAGGTATATGAAAATAATTTAATTTGATGCTGCGCGCTTTGCTTTTACAACAGCAGCTTTAATTTTTCCTCTCAAAACACGATTATCTAATGCATTAATTTCATCCATATTTCCTTCAACACCTGCNGCAACTAACCGNTCAATNAATTCTGATTCTGAATTAGCATTGCTNTCATTAGAATTATCATTTGCAGTANNATCTTGATTNTCAACGACAGTTTTTTCNTCTTTTACATTAGGCANNTCTGGTCGTTCTACTGCCCCTCGCTTAATTTTTACAAGTAANGCTTTAGCTTTACCTCTAGTTACTTTATCATCAATNGCATTTANTGGTTCATCATCTCCATCTAATGCTTTATTAACTACAAATGAAATTANGTCTTCCTGATTATNAAAATTAGGAAGNCCTTGATTTGAAGTCTCAACTTTNTGTTGTNTAGAAGCTTTATTACCTTCAGTNGGTTCTTCAGATANTGCTTTAACAAGGTGCTCAGGCATTGANCCACCTTTTCGTTTTGTTTGCACNAGCATAGCTTTNGCCATNCCTCTNGTTGGCTTATCTGGGATTGCATTAATNATATCCATATCACCATCTAGNCCAGCCTGNACAGCTCTTGCGATAGTGGCTTCTCTNCTATATTGTGGNCCTGCATCATCNGCAGTNCTNGNCTGNTCATCTGTCAATTGATCTTNTTCAGGAATTAAATAACCTAGATTATCAAGAATCTTAGATTTATTNTTTGCAAAACCCCAAATACTCATCCAGGAAAAAANNCCCTTNCTTGANCTCTTNCAAGTAACNGATGTCCCTTCNGGAATTTTTTCTAAATCAAAAACTATTGTTTCTTTATGAACTGGATTAAATCGAACTTCGAGAGNCAGTTTTTGATTTTCTCTAACAGATANCACGCGACCAGGAAATAATGGTGATAGACTAAATGGCCTTACTTTAATTGTTGAACCTGGAGCTAGTTGGAATTTGTCAAATGAATATTGATGAACAAACCTGTCTGAATTGACTACGGGTAAAATTCTTAGAATACCAGGAAACCAAAAGTTATAATCNGATAACTTTGTGATTTCTTGCCATACAAGTTCAGGGCTTGCTGCATAATTATGAGTTACAATGGTTTCAGAAAATAATGGATCAAAATATGTTGAGACATTGCTGTTGATATTCTGATCTTTATTCATNTCAAGAATAAATAGTGTTGTTACTATAGTAAATATAGATANTGATAGAATTAAAAGCATTTTTTACACAATTATTAAGTGAGATTTTACAAATGTTATATTGAACAAATAAATGGTTTGATATAACATTTATAAATAATTATTCTGNATAATTAGCGAATTTTAACGTCAATTACCCCACCCATTCCAGCACCAGTCCCATAGAGTAATGCCGCTTCTGATGGTGTTAATAGTCGCAACTCTAAAATAGATGCGCTTGATATATTGCTAAGTTGATCTAAGCCACCAAGCTGCACACCATTTAAATAGACAGAAGGTGTTTTGTCTCTTGCTCTCAACCATGCGGGTCTTCCAAAAGAGACAATATCATATGCATTAAGAGCCGTAGCCATTCCTTGAATTTCTTCTTGAGAAATAATATTTCTCGGTCTTGATGGTCTTCGATCCCCACTATTTGATGCACAAGCAGAAATTAGAATCATTGTAATGGGTATTAGTTGTTTTATTTTCATATAATTCTTTAAAAATTTATTGATAGAATGTAAGATTGTTAAATGAAAGTTATGGAGATTATTATTAGATGAAAGAAATTGATGTCTCGAAGTTAAAAAGTATGAAAGAAAATAATGAAAAATTTATTTTATTAGATGTTCGTGAAAATAATGAAATTGATTTTGCAAATATTAGTCCTCATGTACATATATCTATTGGGGAAATTCCTAATAGATACAAGGAGCTTGATGAAAACAGAAAAATAATTGTGATGTGTCATAGTGGCGTAAGATCGGCAAATGTTTGCCAGTATTTAGAGCCTCTGGGTTATAATGTATATAATTTAATTGGTGGAATAGATGCATGGTCAAANCTTATTGATCCATCAGTCCCAATATATTAATGTTTAAAACATCGCGTGCCAGTAAACATCATTGATATATTATATTCATTACAGGCGTCAATTATTTCTTGATCTCTAATTGACCCTCCAGGTTGAATAATAGCTGATATTCCNGAATTTTTTAATGAATCAATACTATCTCTAAATGGAAAAAATGCATCAGATGCCAAGACACCACCAGAAACATTATCCCCNCCTTTTTGAAGAGCCATTGATACAGCATCAACTCTACTAACTTGGCCAGCACCAAGGCCTACTGTAATATTATTTTTTGCAATAAGTATTCCATTAGATTTTGCATGTCGTAATACTTTCCAAGTAAANAATGCTGTTTTAATATCTATTTCNGATGGTTTGTTTTTAGTTACAACTTTTAAATCATTTTCACTTAACTTTTTTACATCAGTNTCTTGAACTAAAAGTCCTCCATCTATATTTCTAACTTCTATTTTTGATTNTCGCGATTTCAAAGNNCCAACCGANAGAACTCTTATATTTTGTTTTTTTGAAAAAACATCTAAAGCTTCATCATCAAATTCTGGTGCCAANACNATCTCAACAAATACATTTATAATAGCGCTTGCTACANCAGCTGTACATTTATTATTTAATGCAACTATACCTCCAAAGGCCGATATTGAATCCGCATTAAATGCATTATGATAAGCCTCTAATAAATTTTNGCCAATTGCAACACCACAGGGNTTGGAGTGTTTTACAATAACACATGTTGGTTCATCAAACTCTCTTACACAAGCTAAAGCNCCATCAGCATCCATTATGTTATTATAAGAAAGTTTTTTCCCTTGATGAATTGNAGCATTAAGAATATTTGTATCAGTATTACCAAGAATTTTATAAGATGATGCAGATTGATGTGGNTTTTCACCATAGCGCAATTCAGAATGTTTATTATAAGATAAATTTAAAACACTAGGCATTGATGTATCTTCTACATAATTATGTATTATTGTATCGTATTCTGCAGTATGTCCAAAAGCCTTTGAAGCAAGTTTTTTTCTCGTGAAAAATGAAAGAGTTCCGGTTTCATTTATCTCAGATGAAACAACATTATAATCTGAGGGNTCGACCAANACACAAACCCAACCCAAATTTTTNGCGGCAGAGCGAATCATTGTTGGACCACCTATATCAATGTTTTCTAGAGCAANAGGTAAATCGCANTTNTTTTGATTAATTGTTTCTGANAATGGATATAGATTNCANATTACAAGATCAATCCATTCTATTGAATTNGATTTTGCATCATTATTATGAATATCTCGTAGCCCAAGAATGCCACCCTCAATTAGTGGATTTATTGTTTTAACGCGTCCATCCATTATTTCAGGGAAATTCGTATACTCACTAACATCTTTAACAGGGATATTATTTTTTCTTAATTCAGCTGCTGTGCCCCCTGTAGATAAAATTTCTATTTTGTTCTCATATAATACTTTTACTAAATCAACAACATTNGTTTTATCATATACAGAAACAAGCGCTCGCTTAATTTGAATTGGNTTTTTATTTAATTCNGGTTTTTNAATCATCTTTTCTTTATAACAGCAAGGGTTAGGCGGCTCACGCAAATTAAATTATCGTCTTTATCTGTAATATTAATATCCCACACCTGAATAGTTTTACCNACTCTTAATGGCTGTGCTCGTCCATAAACCCANCCTTTTTTTATTGATTTTAAATGACTGGCATTTATTTCTACACCAACAACTGATTGATTATTATAATCTATCTGCATACCCGCACCAATACTACCNAAGGTTTCAGCAAATGCTACGCTTGCTCCCCCATGAAGAAGTCCATATGGTTGTTTTGTTCGATGATCCACAGGCATTTTACCACATATATAATTATTACCATAATCTGTTATTTTAATTCCTAGCTGGTCAGTCATCGTATTTTTTTGAAAAGCTTCAATTTGTTCTAGTGTGTTTTTTTTACTCATTATTCATATAGTGAAGTATCTAATTGATTAATGCAATCAATAAATAGCTCTCCTTCTAGTTGTTGGACTCTCTCCTTTAATGTATCAACAGTATCAGAGGATTTCACTTGACATTTTGATTGCATCAAAATTGGGCCCGCATCTAATTCGCTTGTGACAAAGTGAATTGTGCATCCTGTTTCCTTATCGCCATTTTTTAAAACTTGTTCATGAATATTGGTATCCATACCACCGCTATATTTAGGCAACAAAGAAGGATGAACGTTAATTATTCTTTTGTCCCACTCTTTGCAAAAATTAGAAGATAGTATTCTCATAAATCCAATAAGTAAAACTATTTCAACATTATACTTTTTAAGAACTAAAGCTATTTCAGAATCAAACAGATTGCGATCTTTACCAATATGTGAAATAAATTTTGTTGGGAGACCATGTTTCTGGGCGCGCTTTAAAATGAATGCTTGAGAATTATTTGATATGACAACTGAAATTTTAGCNTTTAATCTTTTTTCAGAAATAGCGTTAATAATTGCTTGCAAATCCGTTCCCTTAGTTGATCCTAAGACGCCAAGATTTATCATCTTAAGCTTCTCATATGGTCAATTCTCTTTTGTATTAAATCATCTTTACCAATATCTTTTCTATGAAAAAGCGGACCTGTAATNGATTTAATTTCATTTTCAGCAATAATTTCTGCAGACGAAATAGAATCTGCTATTCCAACTACAGCAACAGTTCGACTGCCAGCTTCAACTAGTTTGCCATTTTGTATATCAACAGATGCATAATAAAGCTCATTTTGATTTGAAACTTTAGATATATCAATATTTTGACCTTTTACTGGATTATCTGGATATCCATCAGGTACAGCATATTTACAAACGGTTGCCTTTTGAGAAAACTGTACTGGGACTTGATCTAAGGTACCACCAACAATCGCATAACAAATATCAACAAAATCAGATTCTAATAATGATAAAACATTCATTGCTTCAGGATCACCGAATCGTGCGTTATATTCAATAAGCTTAACTCCAGTGGCAGTCGCCATAAATCCACCATAAAGTATTCCTTTGTATCCTGTCCCAAATTTTATTTTTAAAGCTTTTGCTGTAGCTAAATTAATAGCCTGAGATTCAAGAACGTCTTCTTCATTCAAAAATGGAAGAGAATGATTTATATCTGAATAGGTCCCCATGCCNCCCGTATTTGGACCTGTATCACCTTCGTAAGCTCTCTTGTGATCTTGAATTATAGGCATATGCTTTAACGTATCACCATCACAGAAACTCATAAGGGAAAATTCCTGCCCGATAAATTTTTCTTCAATTACAAACTCTCCATCCATTGACAATAATTCATTACAATATGATATGGCTTCATCGTGAGAGTTTAAATGCTCTCCAGAAACCTTAACGCCTTTGCCACCCATAAGTCCATCATATTTAACTACATAATCATCTTCTAANATTTTTAAAAAATCAGATACTCCATCCATAGTATTGAATGTCTTATACTCTGCACCACCTGGTATACGATATTCTTTAAACAGGTCTCTAGTAAATGCTTTTGATGATTCTAATTGAGCAAGTTCTTTTATTGGGCCAACTGTTTTAGTTCCAATACTCCATAGGGCATCAGCNACACCNNNNGCTAAAGGATTTTCAGGACCAATAATCGCTATTTNAGCNGAAACTTCTNTTGCATANTTTTNTACGNCAGNTNGATCATTGATATTNCCTATTTTAAAACTATCGCAATAATTAGCTATNCCAGGATTCATGTTGGANGCTAAACAATAAACTTCTTTTTCATGATTAGATCTATTAATTGCTCTAATAATTGCATGTTCTCTGGCACCAGANCCAATGATTAAAATTTTATGTTTCANTTTTGATNTTTTATTTTTGGNNGANGCTTTTNTTTCGATCNTGNCTTCGCATATTTTCCATCTCAACTATNTTTTCATTATCTATATCATTNGCAACGTATAATCCATCTAGACAGGCCATGCATGGGCGGTCTATATGATGATTNCCNCTTCTTGTTACTGCTTCTACAAGNTCNTCAATTGTTTGATAAAGNAANGCATCAACTTCNAAATATTTTTCNATTTCTCCCTCATCCATATTCCCAGCAATTAGTTCTTTNTTNGTGGGCATNTCTACTCCNTAAAAACANGGNGATTTTACTGGTGGACAAGCAACTGTAAAGTAAACTTCTTTTGCACCAAAGTCTTTTAACATTCTNACAATCTCNCGACTTGTATTTCCGCGNACAATACTATCATCTAGAATCATTACCTTTTTATCTCGTATTTCAAGNTCTTGTGGTACCANTTTATATTTNACAGATTTTTTTCGTTGCGCTTGNCCNGGCATAATAAATGTNCTNCCAATAAAAGTATTTTTATACAAACCCTCNGAATATCGAACANCTAAAGCATTNGCAAAAGATAGGGCAGCTGTATTTGCTGTACTTGGGGCAGGAATTACAATATCNGGNATTTTATCAGGATGTTTTTTCTTCCAAGAGTCAGCTAAGTTTTGACCCATTCTTAAGCGNGAACGNTATACGCTTACATCNTTTAATCTAGCATCAGGGCGTGCAAAATAGACATACTCAAAAATACATGGATTAAACTCTTTNTTNACTAATCGTTTACTAAAAANTTTNCCAGATTCATCAACATAAATTAGNTCNCCNGGTAAAACNGTACCTTTTGGTTCNTACCCAAGNGCATAAAACATAGTGTTTTCTGAAGCAAAAATATAATCTNTACCTCCATTACCGTTTGANCTTTCACCTTTAACTAGNGGNCGTATACCATTTGGATCTCTAAAAACAACNAGNCCTTTACCTATTATAATTGATGTAACTGAGTAAGCACCTTTAACCTTATTAAAAATGTTATTAACAGAATCACANAGCAAATCAAAAAAATCATCNCTCGTCTGTGGTGGCACATCTTTGTGTAGGGCATCTGCAAATAAATGTAAAAGTACTTCGGAATCNCTAGTNGTATTAAGATAGCGNGTTTCTGTTTTNGTTACCTCNGAAGCAAGATCNTTATAATTTGTTAAATTNCCATTATGTGCCAGAGCAATNCCATANGGNACTGATGTCCAAAAAGGCTGTACCTCACCATGGCTAAACCCACCATGAGTTGGATAACGATTATGCGAAATACCTATATTCCCAGTAAGCAACTCCATATTTTTTGAGTTGAAAATTTCTTTAGCAAGCCCAACGCCCTTTTCTTTATGCATGCGTTCATCGTATGTCATAATACCAGCAGCATCTTGACCTCGATGTTGAAGATGTATAATACTGTCGTAAAGTTCTGATGCAACAGGTTTCTGGGAAAAGATACCAGCTATGCCACACATTATATTTGATCTACCAGTTTATTTGCAATCCCAATATAGGAACTTGGCGTAAGAGATAATAACATCCTTTTGTCTTCATCCGATATTTTTAGATCATTGATAAAACTTTGTATTTTGAGACTATCAGTCTTTTGCCCACGAGTTAATATTTTTAATTTTTCGTACGAGTCTTCATTTCCGGTTTTTCTAAGAACCGTCTGTATAGCCTCTGCCAAAACTTCCCAATTCCCATCTAACTCGTTCTTCATTTGAAAATTATTTATTGTTATTCTATCCAGACCATTTAATATATTTTTTAAAGCCAAATATGAATGGCCCATTGCAACGCCCTGATTCCTTAAAGTCGTTGAATCTGTTAGGTCTCGTTGCATTCTAGATAAAGGAAGTTTTGTTGCCAGGTGTATTAAGATAGAGTTAGAAATACCCATATTCCCCTCTGCGTTTTCAAATTGAATTGGGTTTATCTTATGAGGCATAGTTGATGAACCAACCTCGCCAGAAACTTTTTTTTGACCTAAAATTCCTCTACTAACATATGACCACATATCTCGACATAAATCAGTCAATATAGAATTCACCAATATTACCTTAAAATAACTTTCCGCAACTGAGTCGTGAGGTTCAATTTGAGTAGTATAAAAATTTGGATTAAGCCCTATTGACTTAACAAATTTTTCAGAAAAGCGAATCCAATTTATCTTTGGATAGGAAACCATTTGTGCAGACCATGTACCTGTCGCACCACTAAACTTACCCAACAGGGTGTGATTTTTCATTTGATGAATTTGGCGATCTAGCCTTTTATAAAATACAGCTAATTCTTTTCCAAATGTTGTTGGTGTTGCAGGTTGACCATGCGTTAATGAAAGCATGGGTGAATTCTTATATTTTTTAGCTATTTTTTTTAATTTTCCATTCACTAGTCCCAGTGTGGGCAAATATATTTCTTTTAACCCGTCCTGCCACATTAATGAATATGACAAATTATTA